>JAEYQO010000054.1 GCA_023409975.1 Bacteroidota bacterium
ATCCAGAAGCGTCTATTAAACTGACGACTCCACCGCTTGTGTTCTGCCAAATACCCCCTGGTGTTGTATTCGAAAGCTGCAGGAGATTACCGATACATACACCTGTTCCGCCAGAAATGGCGTTTACAGGCATTATTGGAAGAACATTAATATTCTTGCTCACGGTAGACGTACATCCCAAAGAATTCACCATGGCAAAGAAAATAGATGCTGATCCGGCACCAACTCCAGTTACTACACTGGTTCCAAAACCGAGATTCGTCACTGTGGCAATCTGAGAGTCGCTTGTACTCCAAGTGCCAACAACTCCATCATTTACTAAATGTATTGTGTCACCCTCACATACACTACTATCTCCCACAATGGGATATGAGGGGGGGGAGCTAACCACGCTAACTGACTTCGTAACCATAACTTGACAACCATACGGAGTCGTGACTGTATAGCGTACCTGTTCATATCCAGCTGAAACGCCTGTCAACAGACCTGTTGGTGAAATGCTACCTTTAACTCCATTACTAATTGTACTCCAAACACCACCGGGAGTCGGATTGAGAAACTGTTCCGTAGCCCCAACACATACTAAATTATTTCCGGTAATGGTACCTACAGTCGGTGATGCGCCTACCGCAATAGTTTTACTAACCGTATCAGAACAACCTGTGGGCCCTTTATGATAGGAAATTGTCACCAAACCGCTTCCCACTACCCACACAAATCCTGTGGGGGAAACCCCTGCTACTGCTGTATTGCTGCTGCTCCAGGATCCACCCGTCTCATTAATGCTTAACTGAATGGTGCTTCCTGCACAGGCAGAATCCGGGCCAATTATCGGACTTAGAGTCGGTGTAGCGGCGACTGTTATACTTGTGCTTGTAGTAGTACCTGAACAACTAAATGTATCTGTAGTATAGAAAATGCTAGCCGTCCCATAATTGATACCCGTCACTACGCCATTCGATGACACTGTTACTATTGAGGTGTCTGACGAAGACCATATGCCTCCGGAAACGCTGTTAGTTAACACAGTTGTACCGTTGAGACACACCTGTGTATCACCTAAAATTACTCCGGCGTATACTGGTACCGTTCCCTGGTATTCATACGCCCCGATGTCATAATTACTAACGCGCGGATTGCCCAGAATGTCGGATAGCACTCCAGGTGATGTTGTGGCGCCTGCATTAATCAACGGACTGCATACGGTTAAATTGAAACCATCATCGGCAGTGCCTGGAATTCCATCTGCTCCGATTGGTTGATTGACATCAAGCAGCATGGGATCTATTGTGAATAAATTATTCCCCGAGGAAGGTCCTAAATTGTAAGATGTACCAGATAATTGAAAAAGATTATTGTAGAAATGATTAGTAATAAAGAAGACAGTGAAGATATCTAAGTCTGCTGCACCCAAAGTGCTACTGTTGGCTCTTTTGTTATTCCAAAATAGATTGTTTCGAACATTTATGACACCACCTAATTGGGTGAGACCACCCCCGGAGATGATGGCAGAGTTATTCACTATTGTGTTATTGAAATAGTTACCGTTTCCATCGAGATTGTAAATTCCGGCACCCTTTTCAGCAGAGTTTCCATAAATGACATTATTAAAAAAACTACTAGCATATGGACTTGCACTACCACTGTAAAAAATGCCACCTCCCCAATAACCATTGGCTGTGTTATTGAATATAAAGTTGTTCCGACATTCGATGATACTATTTATGCTTAGGCCACCGCCGACTCCCCCCAACGCATCGTTATCATAAATGGAACTGTTGCTCAGGCTACCAACGCCGATGTACATACCACCACCATTGTAAAGTGCGGTGTTATCGAAAACTGCACTGCTATCAATAATATACGCGTCGAGAAACCCGCCTCCGCCAGAGGAAGCCGTATTCGCAAATATCGAATCTTTAATGAGAGTAAGAGTTCCACCTGATTCTTTATAGATTCCTCCCCCATTGGAAAGCGCGGAATTATGACTAATACGGCAATTGCGTAGAACTACATTTGCCAATTCTATATACACCCCTCCTCCCTGATGACGGACCACAGTAGGGGCTCCTGGGGCAATGAATGAGGAGTTGGTGGAAGCATTCCCGTCTCTGATCGTAAATCCATCAAGCGTGTATCCAAAAGTATTTCCAATGGGCGGAAAAGCCAGAACTACGTGGTACGCATTGTCGCTTTGATCATTCACTACTCCAATATCACCGCTCAAAACGCTCAAATTGCTGTTAAAGTCTCTAGCTGAAAGCACGGTTTCCGTACCCGCGAAACCGCCATATAACTCGACACCTGGCTTTAGACGAAAAGTTACATCCCTTGGGTCTGCCGGATTGGTATTGCCAGCAGGGTCAATGGTTGGCTTATATACACCAGCGGAAACCCAAACCTGATCACCTGCGACTGATGAATCGATCATTTCCTGTAGATCTCCGCTAGCATTCGTCCATGAGGACCCATCCCCCAATCCAGATGCAACAGGTTTTACATAATGGATACTCTGACCATTTAAAGTTGTCGAAGAAAGTATTACCAGGGGGAGAAAGCATATTAACAACTGCCTAATTTGTCTGCAGGTAAATAGGATAAGCATGGGAATCTGATAGTATTTTGAATATGTACCTGCGCCTAAAATACACGTCTTTAATAATTTAACCAAAAAAGTTCATGATTCAGATATCTATGTAACATTCCTAACCGAGAATAGGTCGTCCTAGAGAGCAGATTCCATGTCGCTACAATACAGATTTCCAGATTAACCAGTTAAGAAAAAAAGTTGACCAGCGGCAGATATTCAAATGCACCATATACTGCGGTCTTTTGTGCGTGAGGCTTTCAGTAGGTGCCAAAGCCTATGTTAATTAAACAACTAAAGTGGTAATTTTCGTATGTTCTCATTTAATGTTACTTTCCACGTAACGTGAACAAGCAATATACAGTGAACATGTAGCGTCGCGAATACCGAAGTCTTACGGCTATCTTTTACGCCGGTAATGGAGCTGGACCAATCCGGTTTCGAATGCTTTTGAAGCAATGAATTCCAGTCCCTGTTCCGGTCTTCCATCTTTGAAGAGCTTTGTGCCCTCACCCAGCAAAACAGGGATTACTGAGATGATATACTCGTCGATCAGGTCGAGCTTCATCAATTCGTTGATCACTTCAGCACCGCCGTCGCAATAAATATTTTTACCGGCTTCACACTTTAAGCGATTGATCAGTTCCGCCAGGTTGCCGTTATAAAAAATCGTTCTGCCGGTCTGCTGTCTTTCGGTTCGTGTAATGACATAGACATCCCGGTCGCCGTTGTCGTAGTGGGATGCACCGATCTCTCTGACCACATAGTCATAAGTTTTCCGGCCAATAATGATCGTATCGACGTTGGCGGTGAATTCCGCATAGCCATAATCTTCGCCCTCTTTTTCTACAAGCTTCAAAAAGCTTAGATCATCATTGGGTTTCGCGATAAAGCCGTCGAGACTCATGGCGATGAACAGGGATAATTTACGCATGTGGTGGAGGATTTTTTTGAGGGGACAAATATAGTTTTACCCGGGGTACTTGCGGTAGAAAAATTCCGGCTGGTTCCTTTTGTAACCAGCCTTCAGCTTCAGGCCATAACGAAAATGTTGTCCAGCTTTTTACGGAATTAGCTGGACAGTGCTGCTTGTTAAATGCGGCGAATGACTTGCCTATACACCGCATAATCTGCGGAGAATATATGTATCCATCAAAAACCCGACTGGCTAAGTTTTAATTGGGGTGAAAAGCATTACTGCAAAAGTTTGTTCAGGTGGGTAATAAGCAAAAGGAGAACCGGGACAATTTGTCTTTTAACCGTGTTGGAGGCCAGTCTATAAACGCAAAAAAGGAAAATCAAATTGTTCTATTAGCTTGTAAAGTGTAACTTTACACCATACAATAAAAGTGATAAAAAGCATTAAGCATAAAGGCCTTAAATTATTATGGACAGAAGGTAACGGCAGCAGGCTACCCTCTGATTCGATAATCCGAATAGAGATAATGCTTGAGGTCATTGACAGTGCGCAACAATTACCACAGGATTTCGAGGCGTTCAGGAACTGGAATGCGCATAAACTGGTGGGTGGGCTTAAAGACTATTGGAGTTTAAAGGTTAATAAGAATTATAGGATAATATTCAGGTTTGATGGCAAAGATGCATTGGACCTGGATTTTTTAGACTATCACTAATAAGGAGTGTATCATGATAAAAAGAGCAATGAGGAATATTCACCCTGGTGAAATATTAAAAGAAGAGATTTTAAATGCTAATGATCTTACGGTTACAGCTGGTGCAAGGCTGTTGAAGGTAACGCGCACTACGCTATCGAACATCATCAATGGCAAGTCGGACCTAAGCCCTGAAATGTGCTATAGGATTGCCGCAGTCTTTGGCGGTACTCCTGAAATATGGGCGAATCTTCAAACTAAATATAATTTACATGAGGTTGCTGATAAGGTTAAAAGCTTGAAACTTTCACCATATCACTCACAAGCACGGGCATAAACCCAATCGCGTCAATTTTAGGTGATTTTATTGTTCTAGCTGATCCATTGATACCGGCTTTTGCTATATCCTTAAGATTTTTGCCGGGCCAAGACAAAGCCCAGAGCATAATGCCTAAACACAGGTGGGTCAACATGCCAGAATGACATTTATCAGGAGTCCGACTTCAAGTTTGAAAGGTGGTGGGTGAACAGGCCTGGTCCGGAATACGATTACCCCCAACCTTGTCCCTCCAAATTCAGGGCATAGTGAATACTACGTCCGCCACCGGACGGTGAGAGTAGTCCCCAATCTGAAAGTATCTGTAAATCGCGTGTAGCGGAGGAGACAACATCCTGGCGGCTTAAATATTCGCCTTCGATCTCGGAAGTTTTGATGGCTTCAGTGACCATTGTCTGCACCACCGTTTCGATTTGCAGATCGTTCGGCATCGCCTGTAGCACACCAGTGATATACCTGGTGTCCACTGCAAATGCTAAAAGAATCGGCTCTATGTCTGTGAGGTCATAGCGGAAGTCTCGCCAATCCGATTGCTGCCAATTATATTCCATGAGCCGATTATAGCATTTATTCGGCTCTAAAGCATATAAAATTATGAGCCGAATACAAATCCTATTCGGCTCATGATATAGCCCCATTAGATGTTGAATAAGTACGCCGCTACCTTCAATTACATCAATACAACCCTCAGAGGTCCAGGAGACTGGTAGTCCCCATGTAGTCTTATACTTTGCAAAAATCCCATCCAATTCTAATTTCTGAAAAAACCTGGGAAGCCGGTTTGCAGAATAATTTGCCTCGCCAATTGGAGTCTAAAAAGGTCATATTTCAACCTATGGGGTGAAATTAGGCTAATAGTTCAACTTTTAGGTTTAATTTTGTGCGCGTAAATAAACCTGAACGTTTATTTTTCTGTCTGTTTATCAATATATAGGTTTAAGAAATCTCCTAAAAGGTGTAAAATGAAATCTAATTCAATGCTAATCCGGCAGTTTGACCGAAAAAATGCAGCGTTTGTTGAGGCGGGAAACGTCCCGCTGCCCACATCTGGATGGATACGCGCAATCCGCACTCTTTTAAACATGTCGTTCCAACAATTGGGAAACAGAATGAATATCACGCTCCAGGCGGTGAAAGGCATTGAGCAACGCGAAAAAGATGGGGCAGTTACGATAAAGACCATGCAAGAAGTCGCCAGGGCCATGGATCTAAAATTCATTTACGGCTTTGTGCCAATAGACGGGTCAATAGAGAAATTGATTGAACGTAAAGCGTATGAAGCCGCCAGAAAAATTGTCGGGCGTACAAATGCTTCCATGAAGCTTGAAGACCAGGCAAATAGCAAAGCTCGGTTGGAAGAAGCTGTGGACGAGCTCGCCATGGAGATCAAAAAAGAGGTTCCAAAATACTTATGGGATTGATTGATTACGATTACCAGGATGGACAGACACCTCTTGATGAGGATGAAAAGGACGGGTTACGAATTGCCACCCTAACCCTGCGTTCGGAACTCGACGAAGTGGAACAAAGAAATATAGAAAAAGCTTTGCAATGGGTCTTGAAACGACGTGCACGCTTTTCAGTTAATGACGTTTTATCAGAGCAGTTCGTAAAGGACCTTCACAAAAAGATGTATGGCGAGGTTTGGAAATGGGCAGGAGAATTCCGCAAGACAAACAAAAACATCGGTGTTGATAAATTTCAGATTGGTATCGAGCTAAAAGCACTTTTAGACGATTGCAAATATTGGATAACTCAAGAAACCTTCCCCCAGGACGAGATTGCATTAAGATTTAAACATCGGCTCGTAAGCATCCATTGCTTTCCAAATGGAAATGGACGACACTCTCGATTGATGGCTGATATAATCGTCGAAAAGCTATTTGGAAGGGAGGTCTTTAGTTGGGGACGAAGAAATCTCAATGCGATAGGAAAGGAAAGAGATGCTTATTTACACGCTGTAAGACAAGCCGACCAAGGGGATTTGACCTTTCTGATAGAGTTTTCCAGATCCTGATCATACCATAAAAGACAAAATAGAAGGGAAATTGGTAGGCCCGTTCTGTTTGTTGCCAAATGATACACCCGAAGATAATGGGGAAGCGAGGTTTTTCTATGCCCATGCAATAATAAACAAGATCGAACATTTTCCTGTTTTTACAATTGCCTGAAAGCCGCCACAGAAGCCCCTATTTATATTTTCTAGTGTATTCTTGGCAGACTTAAAAACCCATTTACAAAGTTGTTGTCAAGTAAACCGCCTTAATAATGGTTTTTTACTGGAGACTGCCGGTCGTAGCAACTTGCCGCTAAATATTAACACACCCCCACCTTCGATAGTGAACGGAGCCTTAGAGAAAAGCGCAAAAATGCCCAAACGAGTAGGAAGCAGGGGATTATTTCCCCTGCTGTCCTCTCACACCACCGTACGTGCCGTTCGGCATACGGCGGTTCGTAAAGCATAATTGACATTAAGTCAATCTGTCTGTTCCTTCGGTTTCCGCCTTGTTAAAGCTCCGCTCTCCTGTCCTATCTCGGGGTTCCACCCCTACCTCAGACTGGTAGTCCTTATCATTCAATAATAAGTTTGGCTGCGTTCTATGCTTTCTCATGAGTAAAACAAATTCTTCAGACACTTTACGTTCGGTCCTTCGCACCTTGTAGATCGGTACTACTATGACCTCTGCTGACTTCTGGACTGTACCATCTCTGTATCACTACAGGTGTTGCCGCTTCGCCACTCGCGCGTGACTCCGCCAGCATACTTCCAGACCTCCCCGGGGTAAGAGTAATAGCCTTCATCTCATATACCTGCTACATTTACTCGTAAAGGTTCGGGTAGTATAGGACTTCGTTTTGTGTTGCAAACTCGTCCGCCTTTAAGAGCCTGATGTAATTTCTGTTCGTCAGGCCGAGGCTTTGCCTCCGGCTTCTTTCAGATTCCACCTCACGATGGATCCCGCACATGCGGGACCTTCAGCTAATGATTCCTACTACCAAGCTCATAGTGGACTTGCACCACCAAGCTATTACCCATGCCGGGCACACAACGAAAAAAGCCTCAGAGTATTAACTCCAAGGCTTTTTATTAAGTGGAAGCACACGGATTCGAACCGCGGACCCTCTGCTTGTAAGGCAGATGCTCTGAACCAGCTGAGCTATGCTTCCTTTTAAGATCTTCCCTTCTGTAACTGTCGTTCCGTAAAGGGATTGCAAAGATAGGCAGGCATCGGAATTCTCCAAAACCTTTTTCAAAAAATTTGTTTGATAATGTGTGGGGGCTGCTGGGCCGTTGGCTTTTGGCCATTGGCCATTGGCTGGCTTTTGGCCATTGGCCGTTGGCTGTTGGTTTGGCCTTCGCTTTGGGCCGTTGGCCTTTGGCTGGCCTTGGCCTTGGCTTTCGCTTTCGCTACAGCTTTCGCGCCTGCCCCTCTACGTCCTCAGGAATATCAAGGTCCCCAGGTAGATCAGATACAATAGCACAAACACGCCGCCCTCCACCCTGCTCACGGTCTTGTCGCTGCGGAATACCGGATAACAGGCTATCGCTACCGCAGCAGCAAGGGGCAGATCGAACCAGAGGATATCCTCCGTAACCGTAATCCCTCCGGGAACAGATAAACAGGTAGCTCCCAGTATTAACACGATATTTGAAATACTACTCCCGATCAGATTCCCCACCGCCACATCACGATCGTCCTTCACCGTGGCTACCATGGTGGTCACCAGCTCCGGAGCAGAGGTACCGATCGCCACAATCGTCAGTCCGATGATCGCATCAGACACTCCCAGACTGGCAGCTATATCCACAGCACCCGACACCAACAGATCTGCACCCCAAACCGTCAAGGATATTCCCACTATCAATCGTATCAGATTCCATACACCGGTCTTCCAGGAGCGTGTGGGCACCAGCGCGTGCTGACCGTATTCCTCCACGTACTCGACTCTCAGGCCAATATGCGCCTTGCGTCTTGAATACCGGATCAATGCAATCGTATAGGCAACCGCGCCCGCCAGCAGGATACCCCCCTCGAGGCGCGACAACTCCTTATCCAAAGCCATCAGGAATAAAACCACAGCAGCCACGATCATCACAGGCACATCAAAACGGATACTCATGTTCCGCAGCTTCAAAGGGCGGATAAATGCACTCAGCCCCAGGATCAGCAGGATGTTCACCATATTGGTACCCGCGATGTTTCCCACCGCCAGGGCACCCTTACCCTCTGCAGCCGCCGTAATGCCTACTGCAAGCTCTGGAGCGCTGGTACCCACAGATACCACCGTCAATCCAATGATCATGGGACTGATCCGCATCATGGCAGCCAGCGCGCTGGCGCCCCTCAACAGCAGCTCCGCGCCAATTACAACGATAACAAGACCCAATATGAATAAAAGGGATGCAGGCATAAGCAAACCATTTTTAGATACCCTTCCATCGGAAAGGACGATATGAGGGATTCAATTTAGCAAGTTTCCGGCAGCCAGACTAGAGTAGCAGGATCGTCAGAATATAATCTGCCAGCAGAATCAGGATACAAGTCACCACCACCGCCGTTGTCGATGCCCGTCCAATCTCCAGGGCGCCTCCTTTCACATGATATCCATAGTAAGCTGGAATCGTAGCGATAATAAAGGCAAACGTAAAGGCCTTCATCATGGCAAAGAAGAGGTTATAGGCCAGAAAGCCTTCGGTGAGTCCCTGCTCAAACTGTTGTCTGGAGAGGATCTTCGAAAACATACCAGCGAGGTATCCTCCCCAGATGCTAACTGCGATGGACAGGACGATCAGGCAGGGAATCATGATCATGGCTGCAATGATCTTAGGAAGGACGAGATAGGTTTTGGTATTGATCCCCATAATTTCCAGTGCGTCGATCTGTTCACTGACGCGCATATTCCCCAGCTCTGAGGCAATCTTTGAACCAACCACACCGGCAAGCACAATGCAGATCACCGTCGGAGAAAGCTCAAGGATTGTCGAGTCGCGGACAATGCTCGCGATAACGGGTTTGGGAACGAGGGGACTCACCAGCTGGTAGGCTGTTTGCACGGTGAGTACCATACCGAGGAAGATAGAAATGACGAGCACAATAGGCAGGGAGCGTATGCCGATGTCGTTACACTGGTCCATGAACTCTTTCCAATAGACCCTTCCGTTCTCAGGACGTGCTATCGAGCCACGCAGCATGAGTACTATCCTACCAAAATGCTCCAGTACATTTCTTATCATATCGCTACAAATGTAAGCAGCAAACAAAAATCCCGTACCAATTCTATTTCCGGTCCCCGATTCTATGATACAGGTGGTTGATGGCTTTCTGAGTCCATCACCGCGGCAGCCTTTGTAATCGCTGCAATCTTCTTACGGTTGCCTACCAGCCAGACAATATCACCTTTCTCGAACACCACGGTGGAAGCCGGATTGAACATGCGGTGATTGCCCCGCTCTATGCCGATGATCAGGCCATCCGTGCGCTCCCGGATCTTTGAATCTCTTATGGATAGCCCCTTCAGTCCTGTATTTTTGTTGATGAGGATCTTTTGCAGCTCAATATCGCTCTTATTCACGGTGCTGGTGCTGACGGATTCATCCCGGGTCTCAAATTCCTTCCTGAACACCTGTAATTGTTCATCCGTGGCAATGATTCCGAGCTGGTCCGCCGGGAACAGCCGTTCATACCGCGCCGGGGCGGGAATCACCCGGTCGCCCCGCCGGATGTAGGCAATATTGATCCCGAACTTTTCCCGCCAGGCCAGTTCTTCCAGGGTTTTCCCGAGGTAGGTGGCATAGGGACTTACATCTTCTGTCACAAGGTGGGCCGACCAGGGAGAAAGTGCGGAACTGAACGTAACGTTATTTGGAACGATCTCGGCTTCTTCCGCTTCAAGCTGACGGGCATTGAGATTGAACAGGAACCTGCCTTCGATCCGCTGATAGAACCGCTGGATCCGTTTGGCAAGGATGAAGTAAGTCACGATGATGGCAGGAATCGCTATGAAGATAGCCACCGTTGTTGAGAGCAGGGTGTTGATCCAGGCACCGATGATCACAATACCGAGGAAAATTCTCAGTACCTCCACCATTACAAGAGGCCCCCGGTTATATTTGTTATCCAGCCAGAGCTGTTTATAGGTAAGGTTGCCCGGCCGCTTCATCATAAAAGCTGCGAGGAATGGTGCGGCTACAGCCATGGAGACGACAAGGGTGATGATACCGCTTAGAGCAGAGTTCTCTATATATAGCTGCACAAATGGCAGCAGAAAATTGGTCGTCAACAGAAACAGGGCCAGCACCACAATGCCATTCGTGAGCAGATTAGCGCCATAAGCCTTCAGCATAACCTTCCAGGAATCCTGCGTCTGGGTTTTCTGCGTGCTGCTGGCGTAGCGATTCAGGTTTCTGAGCCAACGCTCCGGCAGGCGCCTTTCCAGGAAATTATAAAGAGGCTCTGAAAGTTTGATCATGTAGGGCGTTGTAAAGGTGGTAATTGCAGAAGCGCCCACCGCCACAGGGAACAGGAAGGGGCTGATGACACCCAGACTAAGGCCCAGTGTGGCAACGATGAAGGCGAACTCCCCTATCTGCGCCATGCTCATACCCACCTGTACGGATTGCTTCAGCGGTTGACCTGAAATCACCGCTCCCAGTGTGGTACTGAATAATTTTCCGAAAATGGTCAGCAGGGTGATAATGATCACCGGGCCGCCATATTCTATAATGGCCTGCGGGTCGATCATCATACCCACAGAAACAAAGAACACGGCGCCGAACAGATCCTTTACGGGTTTTGTCAGATGTTCGATCCGCTCTGCATAGGTGGTTTCAGCGATGATGGACCCCATGATGAAGGCACCCAGCTCAGCCGAGAAACCCACATTTGTGGCTACGATCACCATACCCAGACATAGTCCCACTGATAGGATCAGCAGCGTTTCCTCATCGAGAAGCTTTCTGGCGCGTTTGAGGAAGGTGGGTAGCAGGAAGATGCCCATGAGGAACCAGAGTGCCAGGAAGAAGAGGAGCTTGCCTACGGTGAACAGCAGCTCGAGGCCTTCAAATTGCTGACTGATGGCCATAGTAGATAGTAACACCATCATGATGATCACCACGATATCCTCTACCACGAGCACGCCAAATACAATATTGGCAAACTGCTTGTGCTTTACCCCTAATTCATCAAACGCTTTAATGATAATGGTTGTAGAGGAGCTGGCCAGCATACCGCCGAGGAATACACTATCCATGGTAGACCAGCCAAGCCATTTGCCGACAATGAAGCCAGCGGTGGTAATAAATATGATCTCGGTGAAGGCGGTGATAGAAGATGCTCCTCCCACGCGCATCAGCTTTTTGAAGCTGAACTCCAGCCCCAGACTAAACAACAGGAAGATGACACCAATCTCGGCCAGTGTTTCCACATTGGCCAGATCGGCAACCGTGGGTGTGACTTTCAGATACGGCCCTACCAGAAATCCGGCGATAATATAGCCCAGGACCAGGGGTTGTCTGATCCACTTAAAAAGGATCGTCGTTAATGCACCCGTAATTAGAATCAGTGCAAGATCTTCTATCAGTTTTGGTAAATGACCCATGGGTTGCTAAGATACCGAAATTTGAGCGTTTTAATCTGGTGCTAACCTGTTGTAAACCAATGGCATCAACCGTTTCAGGTCCTTCTGAAAAACAAAAAAGCTGTCCTGCATTTACAGGACAGCCTCACAATAAACTGATTATAATTAAGCCATTTTCTTCAGCTCTTCGATCTGAGCTTCACGATCGATCTCGTTTTTCAGCTTGTCTTTCTTGTCCATGTCTACAAGGACAGGCGCAGCCACAAAAACAGAAGAGTAGACACCTGCCACAACACCTACCAGCATAGCGAAGGCAAAGCCACGGGTTACCTCGCCACCGAAGATGAACAGGATGAGAAGCGTCAGGAATACCGTCAGAGAAGTCATGATCGTTCTGCTCATGGTCTCATTGATGGAGCGATTGATCACAGAAATCTTGCTATCGTTTGGTGTCTTACGGAAGTTCTCACGAATCCGGTCGAACACTACTACGGTGTCGTTCATCGAGAAACCGATCACTGTCAGGATAGCCGCGATAAAGTGCTGATCGATCTCAAGGGAGAATGGCACCACGTTCCTCAGGAACGAGAACACGATCAGGACCACGAACACGTCGTGCAGCAGGGCCATGATGGTACCTACAGAATACTGCCATTTGCGGAATCGCATGAGGATGTAGATAGAGATAGCCATCAATGAGAGTACTGTTGCCCATTTAGCACCATTTACGAGATCATCCGAAATAGTAGGAAGGACCGTCTGGGAGCTTTGCAGGTAATTAGCTGCGAAGTTTTCAAAGCTTGTTCCGGCAGGCAGGAAGTTCTTTTCCAGCAGACCAGCAAACAACACCTGTTGTACTTCTGCTTCAACTTCAGGCCCCTGCTGGTCGATCATATAAGCTGTCGTGACATTCAGCTGGTTTTCTGTTCCAATGGTTTTCACGATGGGATATTCACCAAATTTCTCCTGGAGCCCTTCTCTCACATCAGCGACCTCATAGGGCTGGTCGAAACGGATGGTATAGCTTCTTCCACCGGCAAATTCAACGCCGTAGTCGAACCCGTTGAAGAACGCAGCGATTCCGAGAACCAGTACAATAGCGGAACTGATATAGGCAACCTTCCTGAAGCCGATGAAATTGAAGTTCGCTTTGCGGAAGACTGCTTTTGAAATATTGGTGAAGTAGTTGAAGTGACGGCCGCGCTTCATGATCATCTCTGTGAAGAGCCTGGATACGAGGATACCGCAGAACATAGACAGTAAGAGACCGATGATCTGAGTGGTGGCGAAACCAAGTACAGGGCCGAGACCAAAGATGAACAGGATGATGGCCGTGATCAGGGTGGTCAGGTGACCATCCAATACCGGTGCATAGGAACGGCGATAGCCTTCCGAGACTGCCTGTTCATATCCTTTGCCGGAGGAGAGCTCCTCCTTGATCCGCTCGAAGATCAATACGTTCGTATCCACGGCCATACCGATCGTCAGTACCAGACCTGCGATACCCGGCATCGTCAGTGTGGCGTGCAGTGCGGCAAGGATACCGATTGTGAACAATACGTTCAGGATCAGGGCCACATTTGCTACGATACCACCGGTATTGTAGTATAACAACATCAGGGCGAAGATGACCACGAATGAGATCAGGAGTGATTTCATACCCGCGTCAATGGATTCAGCACCGAGTGTTGGACCCACTACCTGCTCCTGTACGATACGTGCGGGGGCAGGAAGCTTACCGGATTTAAGTATGTTGGCCAGATCGGTTGCTTCTTCAGCGGTGAAACCACCACTGATCGAGGTGCGGCCATTAGGGATTTCATCATTTACTACAGGAGCAGAGTACACCTTATCGTCAAGAACAACAGCAACGAACTTGCCCTTATTCTCAGCAGTCATTTTTCTCCAGACACGAGCGCCAACGGCATCCATTTCCATGGATACTTCGGGTTGACCTGTCAGAGGATTATAGTCCATTCTTGCTTCCGTAACGCGATCACCTTCCAGCTTTGCTTCTTCAGCACCGGGAGCAGTTCTGATCGCATACAGGGTGAGCGGGGCGTTCGGATCGCGACGCATATCCTTTTGCTGTGCACCGTAAAGGAACTTTACATTATTCGGGAACTTATTGCGTACAACATCGAGGCGGAGGTATTGATTCAGCTTAGCTGTATCCTTTTTAGCGATATAACCGATGACCGGGCTGGAATTGCTGGCCAGGTCTTCAGAGATGAAAAGGAGGGAGCGAATAGGATATTGTCTAGCGGCTTCTTCAGCAGCAAGTGCTGTAGAATCCTGTCCGGCTGCTCCCGAAGCGCTGGTAGTACCACCGAGCAGGGAAGTAAGACTTCCTGTGTCCGCTGTACCTGTAGCTGCTGTAGCAGTGGTATCTGTGGCAGCAGGAGTCGCTGCGGCAGTTGTTGCGGCCGAATCAGCAGGAGTCTCTGTTGATGTAGTGGGTTCAGCACCTGCAAGGTATTTACTCAGTGCAGTTTCTGCATCCAGTAAGCCGCCATAGATTTCCTGGTTTGCGTAGGTTTCGAAGAACTGGAGCTTGGCAGTAGCCTGGAGGTAGTCACGTACCCTTTCCGGATTGCGTACACCTGCAAGTTCCACTGTGATGATACCTTTGTTCTCATCGAGGTTAACGTTGGGCTGTGCCACGCCGAAACGGTCGATACGGGTAAGCAGCACATTATAGGTACGCTTGATAGCATCTCTGGATTCACGACGGATCTTGCTCAATACCTCTTCGTTGGTAGAATTCAGTGTGATATCTTTTTCAGAAGGCTTGGTGAAGAGGTAAGCCATTTTCGCATTCGGGTTGTTCTTGTTGAAAGCTTCGCCGAACAGCGTCACATAGTCCGCCTGGCTGCTGCGTTTGGCCAGATTGGCATCTGTAATAGCCTTATTTAGTGCAGCATCTTTCGGATTGTTGGACATGGAGCGGACAAGCTCATCGAGGCTCACCTCGAGTGTTACGTTCATACCACCCTGAAGATCGAGACCGAGGTTCAGCTCCTGTTCCTTGGCTTCCTGATAGGTGTACTCTGCCAGTAAGGGAATCTTGAAAACTGTTTCTCCCTGCAGACTATCTGTAATCTGCTCAAACTTAGCATCGATCAGCTTTTCTCTTTCATCGTCCTGGGCCTGTGGACTTGTGGCCATCACTTCTTTGTGTGCCTGTGCCCGGGCCTTCTTCTCTACGCTACGTACGATCCAGGTGAAGGAAAGCTGATACAGAGAGATAAGGATGAGTGCTACGGTAAAAAACTTTACCAACCCTTTCAATTGCATAGGTATTCTTGATTATTAACTGGTGTGTGTTGAAAAATTCAGAGTTGGCAAAGATAGGATTTAATATAAAAAAATAAAGATTCAGTGCGAATTGAAAATATATTTGTTCTGCGTACCATATGTACGTCTGAAAGTGGCCAGGGGCAGGGGGAGTGAATAAGTACGAGCACGTTAGTCGATTAGTAGTAGAAAGGACGTTAGCTTTGTGTCATCATTTCAGGTGAAATGGGACTGATAGCTTCTTTACCGGAAATAGACGTTTGCCCTGACTCTGTGTTTGTGATGCATGAGAAATCAGAAAAACTGATTCCGCTGCACAGTCACAGGAAGGGCCAGCTCAGTTATGTCGAGGGCGGTATCGCCTATATCACAATTGAACTGAAAACCTACGTGGTCCCTGCCAGACATTATTTCTGGATCCCCAAAGACATCCCTCATGTACTACGTATAGGTCATTCTGCCACCGTGTTGCGATCATTGTATTTCTATGGTTTCGATGACCTCAACGATCCGTTTTATACTAAACTAGGCATCTATCCCGCAAGTGAATTACTCATACAGATGATCAATTTCACGGAGCGCTGGGATGAACAGCATATCGAGACTGGACATGAGATGTTTGATTTTTTTTCTGCCCTTAAGAAGCTGTTGCCATTGCAAAACAACCAGGCGCTTCCGATTATCCTACCGACCACTGAAGATCAGCGACTTAAGACGATTCTCGACTTTCTGGAAACAGGCTATGGGGAGCCGGTCACGCTGACATTTTTAAGCCGGAAATTTAATATGAGTGAGCGGACCCTATCGCGCTTGTTCCAGACCTGCCTCCATATGTCTTTCCTTCAGTACCTGAAGACCATCAGGATGATCAAGGCGATTGAATTGCTTGTGAAAACCCGGGATCCCATCAGCAATATAGCCTTTAGTGTCGGCTATGACACCCTGGGTTCTTTCAGCAATGCGTTTTACGCATTTACCCAGTCACGGCCATCTGAGTTCAGAGGTCATTGACGTTCCACCGATGTTTACTCTTTTGGCCGATTTGAATAAATAATTGACTGTTTTACAAAAGGGCCCCGGTTAGAGTACGTTTAATTTTGCAATAGTTGAATGATCTACTATTGTGAAAGACTTCAATGACGCTCAACCATTAGCCTCCACCAGCGAAGCGATCAGCGTTTCGGAAGGTGCTGCTGTCACTGTCCCGGCCTACACGCTCCAGGAGCTAATACTCGTTCCTGCCTTCATCCTTTGCCTGATTGTTTTCCTGGGTTGCGTCAGATGGCATCAGGGCAGAACCTGTGATACTGCCGTGGCCAAAAGACGCAACAGGGCCTAAAAACAGAAGACGATACTGACAATACCTGCAAAAAATGGAACAGAATACAGAACAGACAGCGTTATTACCCATAACCCGGGATCATCAGATGGGGCGCTTGGGCTGCTGGCGGATCAAGGAGGGGATCGTGAGGGATGTGGAACCGGAGCGCATCTGTAATTACCTGCAACACTTCTGGGTTCATTTCCTGGAGCCTCATTTCAGTCAGGAGGAGCGCTTCCTGTTTCAGGACCGCAAAGATGGACGAGTTGCTGCGGCATTGAAGGAACATGCCGAGTTGCGTTCGATGGTGCAGACAATACTGGATGCAGAGCATCCGAGCCTGGAACAACTGGCTGATTTTATTATAACACTAGATTCCCATATTCAGTTTGAGGAAAGACTGCTATTCCCCTATCTGCAATTACGGCTGAGAACTGGTCCTTCTCATGCCCTGGAAGCCTTTAAAGGCTCAATATCCCTAATGCCGCCTGGAGATTTCAATTATGAATTTTGGTTAGCCTAGCAGTTCAGGCAGCAGCTTTTATTTTGATTTTAGCCCTGTGTCTACGGGGCTTTTTTCTTTTGGATTGGGGGTTGGGGGTATGGGGTTGGGGGTTGTGAGTTGGGGGTGCTTGGCTTTGGCCTTTCACCCCTATATCAGATGACAGATGACAGATGGCCCTCTGACTTGATCAGCCGGTACAATGCATCATAGGTATATTTATTATCCGGACTGGCCACACCATTAGCAAAGAATACCGTGGCCTGAACACCGTCCTTCTGCCAGGTGATATTGCCCACAGGATCATAAAAGTAATCCAGCTCCTGGAGCACTTTATTATCTGTCGTTCTTGTGGTCCTGATTTGTCGCACTTTGAAAGTATGGGCATCATAAATATACTCCGTACGGGTGTTATTACCATAATCGATCCGGGTTCTCTGTCCCAGGGCGTTATAGCGGATGCTGTTTACGGCTGTTCTGTTCAGTCCGCGAACGTTTGATATGACGGGTCAGGAAGCTTCTCAAGATAATTAATATTCATAATCAACATAGCTAAGTACCCAATAAAGTGAATCGGGAAATGATCTGCCAAAACGTTCAAAATCATCAGGAAGAACAAGTAAGCTACTTATTTCTGGGTCTGATGGAACGAACGCTACAGGAAAATAATTACCCGCCAGGTATTCATTACAATCCCGTACACTTATTTCTGATGACAAGAGTGCTATACTGTTGGAGAACTTTCTCCCGTTGACAAAGAAATAGTATCTTAAAATGACACGACCTGCATTCCCAGTAACAATTGTTTGACACCGATAAAGATATCCACCGTTATCAATATTAAAATCCTCCCTTAATGTTCGCACCTGGTAAAATACCTTAAGCCCCCAAAACACGCAAAACCCAAGAATCACAATAGCTCCCAATTTTTTTGAAAATTCTCTATTCATTTCCTTCGAATGTTTTTCAGGGACAGCGCCACCCGCTCCTGATCATCCATCACATGCAGACTCTCCCTGCGGTAGTCTACTACTCCACCCGCCTTCCGTTCATACACCTCCCAGCCGCCTACATACTTCCGCGTCTCCACAATAGTGCCCTGACTGTTCTTCAGAGTCTTGCGCACCCGCTGACCGGCACTATCGTACTGGTAGTAGATCGTGACATTGGCATTCTGAATCACCCTGTCCAGCCGGTTCTCCTCATTATAGCGCATGGTGCCCGTCACGCCACCGCTGCCATTGGTCAGGTGGGGCAGGCCACCCGTCATATTGCCTCTGGTGTCGTAGTTATAGTTCTGTGTCACTCCCGCCAGAGTCGTTCTGCGCAATCTGTTATTAGTGGCAAACAGGGTGTAACTCCTCGTCCAGCCCACCGCAGCCAGGTGTTGCTGACTCAGCATATTGCCCGGACCATCATGATTCGTGGTCATTCTATTCAGTAGCCGGTACATAATTTATCATCTTACCTGTGCTATCAAATTCAATTATCGGTGGCACTTTTTTACCTCCTTGGTAATGCACTATTCTTCGGACGTTGCCATTGAAAAAATAGGTCATGTCGACACCATCTTTTTTACCATCCACAAATGTCGTTATGTTGAAGGTCTTACCATTATTAAAATAGATTTTCATTAAACCATCTGGGATGACCTTCTCTTTAAAATCATTTTCACCGAAAATTTTATTATCTGAATATAGCGTAACAGTATGTGCTCGGAGGCTGGAAAATCCTTTAAAAACGACTACGTTTGGGCTATCTTGAGCGTACTGATAAAAGCTATCCACAAGCAAATCATTCTTAAAATACTGCACCATGAATAAGTTGCCATTTTCAAAGTATATTTCTTCTCTACCGTTTTTCATTCCATTTTCCATTTCTGTAATCGCTTGCAGCTTTCCACTTGGAAAATAAGTTTTGAACTTTTCTCTTTTGCTCTTTTGAAACGAGCAACTGATAATTGCTATTATGAACAGCAAAAAAATAACTTTCTTCATAGACGTCTTATTTAATTCTGAACTGTCCCATAATACGAAGCCTGTCCCCTACGAACTGTCCCCAGTAGGCAAACTTCACGTCAAGGTTAGCAGTTTTTTCATTGTTGGCTAATTCAGCCGCAGACATAGGTCTGTTAGTAGCTAAGGCTGCATCCACTATGCTTACAGCACTATCTCCCGAACCAAAGGTTACACCTTCTCTGCCAACGATATTGTTGGTAGTGTAAACAAAGCCAATGTTGCTTTGATTGTTGGTGGCATTCACATAATCTGCCAACTGAAAATATCCTTTTGAAGCAGCTTCTTGGAACTCTACATTTTGTATTAGTGTGCTTCCATATTCACCGGTTCTACCTTGTAATAGTGTCTCATGCCACTGCTCAGATATTACTCCCGTCGCTGGCGTTACATACGCAGGTCCTTTTGTGCCAACATCAGCAACAGCCATCACTTCACCTCCCAACTGCAAAGCACCTTTTGCTATATCTTTTACACCTTCTCTAAGTAACGCACCTTCTGATTTAATATAAGGACGGGTAGCCATTTCGTCGATTGTTACGGTCTCTAATGGTCGCATGCCATCATCTATTTTTTCTACATAGCCAAGGTTTTGAGAGGCATTCTTCAAAACATCGTAGCCTTTCTTCGCATTTAGAATCAAATCTCTACCATTGCCTGCATATCCTAAAATATCTT
>JAEYQO010000108.1 GCA_023409975.1 Bacteroidota bacterium
AGCTCTTTTCTTAAAAATTAGTGTTTTGGCTGCACAAGCCTTATGCAGCCTTCACTGTGATGACTCTTTGGTGACTCTTTGGTGATACTTTGGTGACTCTTTGGTGACACTTTGGTGATACTCCGGGAAACGCTTTCGTTTTTTCTGAGATTTCGATAAAAACGGCCTTCTGCATTTTGCATGCCAAAAATTTTCTTTCCGCGCCAGCAGCGGGTTTGACACGGGTCGCGCGACCTTAGCGACCCATATTTCTACCCTTCCCGACCCATTTTTGCACCATGAATCGCAAACCTAGAGGTCAACCCGCAACCCCCAAAACCACGAAAAAACAAAAACACGAAACCACAAAAACACGAAAAGACAAAAACACAAAAAAACAAAAACACAAAAAAACAAAACCACTTAAAACCTCACCGAGATGCCAATCTTCCCTCCACCAAAGGCAAGCCCACCCCCAAATTCCAGGTTGATCCCCACTTTTGGGGTGAAATAGTAACGGCCGCCGATCTGAGCTCCCAGATCCAGTCCTGAATGTCCGTGGTCGTGATCATCGTCATGATCGTCTCCACCCCAGGAATAAAAACCAAGGTTCAGACCTGCATATAGATCCCAGTTAGATGGAATTTGTAATAGCCTGTTGAAATGGTAATTACCATTGGCAGCCACACCGATAATGGAATGACGATAGCTGACTCCATGATGCCTGTGGCGATGACCCCTGAAGGAAAGCTCGCCGCCAACAGATATATCAGGATGAACACCAAAGTCCATACCTACATACACCGGAACACCCCACCCCGAGAGGCCTACACCTGCATTGAACTGTTTGGCACCCTTAGGGAGCGGACTCTGGGCCTGAGCGAATGTTGCTGCTAGAAAAATGATACTGACCGAAAGGAAAAGCTTCTTCATTTTGACTTTTTTGACTTTGTTTTTCCAATAACAAATCTATGCCGAAAGGCTGAGCTTCAGAGTATCAGACTGAACAGTTTCGTGCCGAGTCCTTTTAATTCCTATTTTCGCGGCTAAACACTGTTGATGTTATCGCTGGATCTCAGACATAAAAAAGCTGTCATTGGAGGAAGTACACAGGGAATCGGATTCGCCGTTGCCGTTGCTTTGGCTCAATTGGGTGCTTCCTGCGTACTGATCGCCAGAAATGAGGATGCTCTTAAAGAAGCTGTTTCCAGACTGGATACGACTCAGGGACAACAGCATGAATACCGGGTTGCTGATTTCTTTCAGCCGGAACATCTGAAAGCAGTGGCAGAGGAACTGGTCAGTAAACAACCGGTGCACATACTGGTGAACAATACGGGAGGCCCTGCGGCAGGCCCTGTCGCTGAGGCTCAGCCGGAAGCGTTTCTCCAGGCCTTTCAGCAACACCTGATCTGTAACCACATTCTGGCGACAGCAGTACTGCCAGGAATGAAGCAGGCGGGATATGGAAGGATCATCAATATTGTTTCAACATCCGTAAAGATTCCTCTGAAAAACCTCGGGGTATCTAATACGATTCGCGGTGCTGTTGCATCCTGGGCAAAAACACTGGCTAACGAAACAGCCCGTTTCGGAATAACTGTCAATAACGTACTGCCAGGTGCGACGGCGACTGCTCGTCTGGAAGCAATTGTCAATAATAAGGCCGTTAAAACCGGTGTTACTAAAGAAGAAGCAACGAGCGAGATGCTCTCCGAAATACCGGCAGGAAGATTCGGAAAACCGGAAGAGATTGCGTCTGTTGTGGCTTTTCTGGCTACACCGGCTGCAGGTTACGTAACAGGAACCTCTATCCCGGTTGATGGAGGCCGGACAGGCTCGATCTGATACATCAATAAAATTAGCAACACATATTTAAGCCTGAGCAAAAGGCAGAAAGAGATGTTAAAAAAGAAGTTAAACGTACAGAAAAAGGAGCTGACAATATTGTGACATGAAGACGTTTCGAATATACGAGATTCCTCTGAAAACCGCGCCAGTAGCGGAGAACATTTTTTACAAAATGTGTAGAACTTTTGGTCATCATTCTGTAGTTTTGCGCACGCTTTGTCAAAAAGGAAAGTTAATTTTTAATCTAATTCCTGTGTCAGAATCAATTAAGCCGATGTACCGGAAAATTGCCCGTAGCGTTTTTGCTTTCTCCCTGATGTTACTGTGCAGTTTGTCCGCCTTTGCACAGCCCGACGGTAAAGCGCTGTTCAATTCCAACTGTGCAAGTTGTCACCATCCTATTAAAGAAGCCACTGGTCCTGCCCTACAGGGAACTGACCAGCATCCCCACGGGATGGAGTGGGTTTACAAATGGATTAAGAATCCTTCTGCCGTGCTTGCCAGTGGCGATGCGCATGCAAAGGAACTTGTAGATAAGTACAAGGTCGTAATGACCGCGTTTCCGAATCTTTCGAATGAGGATATCGATGCCATTTACACCTATGTGAACTCTGTTCAGCCACCATCAGCCGCTACAGCCGCAGGTTCCCAACCTGCTGGCGGAGCTGATACTTCCGGTGGATCGAACGGCTGGTTGTATACCTTCATCACCCTCGTGTTGCTGGCACTTGTTATCATCCTCTGGCGTGCCAACTATGGCCTTCGCAGGGTAGCCAACGACAAGGAAGGTCTTCCAAACGAGAAGGAAGTTCCATTCTACCGTAACAAGGTCGTGATCGCTTTGACGGTGATCCTGCTGTTCATCGGAGCCGGTTACTGGATTGTAAACGGTGCAGTGGAGCTGGGTCGCCAGACAAACTACCAGCCCGAGCAGCCAATCTTCTACTCACATAAGGTACACGCCGGTATTAATCAGATCAACTGTCTTTATTGTCACTCCGGTGCCGAGAAGAGCCGTCACGCCATGATCCCTTCCGTAAATGTGTGTATGAACTGTCATAAGCAGGTTAATGAGTACACAGGGGAGGAAAAACTGATCACCGCAGAAGGAAAAGAGGTCGACGGAACGGCAGAGATCCAGAAGCTTTACAAGTATGCAGGATGGGATCCCAACCGCAAGGATTATATCCGCGACGCGAATGGAAATATCATTTCAAAACCAGTTGAGTGGGTAAAGATCCACAATCTGCCTGATCACGTCTACTTCAACCACGCACAGCACGTAGCCGTAGGTAAGGTTCAGTGCCAGCAGTGTCATGGTGATATCCACGAAATGGATGAGGTTTATCAGTTCGCTACGCTCTCAATGGGTTGGTGTATTAACTGTCACCGTCAGACGCAGGTGCAGTTCGCAAATAATGACTACTATACTATTTTCGAGAAATATCACGAAGAGATTAAGAGCGGTCAGAGGACTTCAGTAACAGTGGCGGACATCGGAGGTACAGAATGCCAGAAATGTCACTACTAAACAATCATTATAGGTTAATAGGTTAATGGCTAACATCAGAATTGCGTTATAGCACATTAGCAAAACAGCACATTAGCACATTAAAGATTATGAGTCAGAAACAATATTGGAAAGGGCTGGAAGAGTACAATAACACTCAGGCTCATCAGGATGCAGTGAAGGATGAATTCAATGAGCCCCTGCCTTTTGACGCGGGTGGGTCACTCCTCGAAGCAACTGCTCCCCGCCGTGACTTTCTGAAATATCTTGGCTTTAGCACAGCCGCAGCCATGCTTGCTGCAAGTTGTGAAATGCCGGTTCGCAAAGCGATCCCTTATGCTATCAAGCCAGAGGATATCGTGCCAGGTGTACCGAACTATTATGCCTCCACTTTTGTTGAGAATGGCGAATACTGCGCCGTTATCATAAAAACACGTGACGGACGTCCCATCAAAATAGAGGGTAACGAACGCTCATCTATCACTCGTGGTGGTACATCTGCCCGGGTACAGGCTTCGGTATTGAGCCTCTATGACACAGCCAGGCTACGTCAGCCTTATGCTGATGGTCATGAAGCTACCTTTGCCGCAATCGACCGCAGAATTCTTGATGGTCTGAAAGCAGCTACAGGACAGGCTTATCTTCTTACCGGCACGATCATATCTCCAACTACAAGGGAAGTGATCAATCAATTCATCGCGCGCTACCCCAATGTGAAGCACGTGATGTATGATCCGATCTCCTACTCAGGAATGCTGCTGGCTAACGAGGCAAGCTATGGCAAAAGGGCTCTTCCGGCATATCATTTTGATCGGGCTCAGACGGTTTTTAGCCTCGGAGCTGACTTCCTTGGTACCTGGCTGTCTCCCATTGAGTATGCAAAACAGTACAGCACACGTCGCAGGGTTAGCGCCAGAAACCTGAGCATGTCCCGTCATTATCAGGTGGAATCGATTCATACGATCACCGGAGCAAAGGCGGATGAACGCGCTGTCTGCAAGCCTTCTGAAATGGGTGCTGTTGCGGTAGCTCTTTACAACGCTATTGTTTCCGGAACTCAACCTTCTTTCCAAAGCAGAAAACTCAATAATACCATCATGAAGGCGGCCGACGACCTGAAGAGAGGCAATGGCCTCGTCGTCTCCGGCTCCAATGATGTAAATGTTCAGACGGTCATCAACGCCATCAACGATAAGATTGGCGCAAACGGAACGACCATCGACTGGAGTGTCACCAGCAACTATAAGCAAGGTGTTGATGCTGACATGGTGAATCTGGTAAATCAGATGAACAACGGACAGGTGGGTGCTCTGTTCATTCACGGCGTCAATCCGGTTTATGAATATTTCCAGGGTCAGAAGTTCGCCGAAGGCCTGAAGAAAGTACCGCTTACGGTCTCTTTCGCAGACAGAATGGATGAAACCGCTCAGAACTGCAAGTTTGTAATTCCTGATCATCATTACCTCGAAAGCTGGGGTGATGCAGAACCAAAGACGGGTTATTTCAGCCTGATGCAGCCGGGAATTGCGCCTATTTTCAAAACCCGTGCTTTCCAGGATAGCTTGCTGATCTGGTCCGAGGCTCAGAAAGATTATGCTACTATGTGGCGTGAATACTGGGTGGGCAAACTGGGCTCTCAGGAGAATTTTGACCGCGCTCTTCAGGATGGAGTAATCGAGCCTTCAAATGCTGCTGCTGCTAATGGTACCGCCGGTACCGCAACAACCTCTTTGGGTGGAGCGGCTTTCGGAGGAAATATCGGAGCTGCTTTGAGTGCGCTGCAGCAAAAGAAGCCGGGCCAGAAAGAGCTGGTTATTTATGAGAAGATCGCTATGGGTCGCGGTGGCTGCTGGAGCAATAACCCCTGGTTACAGGAAATGCCAGATCCTATTTCTAAAGCAACCTGGGACAACTATGTATGTGTTTCCCCAAAAACTGCAAAGGAGCTGGATGCTGAATTGACGAGCATTACGCAGGTAGATCTTAAGAAGAAAGTTTTAAAAATCACAGCCAACGGAGTTTCAACAACCCTTCCTATCGTTGTCATTCCTGGTATGCATAATGATGTTATCGCTGTAGCGCTGGGCTATGGCCGTAACGAGAAAGTGGGTCGTGCCGCCGCCAATACCGGTAAGAATGCTTATCCATTCCTTACCTGGAACGGTGCCACCTTCGACAACTACGCAACAGTAGCTTACGAGCAGACTGGTGAATTCCACGATGTGGCGATCACCCAGACGCATATGAGCTATGAAGGCCGCCCCATCATTCATGAGTTTACCCTCGGTGAGTTCGCAGCCAATCCAAGAACGCTGGTACAGACCCGTGAAAAGGAGTTGGGTCATTACGCCCATCTTCCATGGGTAGATGGTGAACATGGTGAAGGGCACGGTACAGAGGCCGGCCATGGCGCTCAGGCTGGACATGAAGTCTCGCAGGCTTCTCCGGCAACACAGTCTCTCGAAGAGGGCTTCCGTGAGAACGGTACACTTTATCCTAACTACGTTTCTCCGGGTATTCACTGGGGAATGTCTATAGATCTGAATACCTGTATCGGTTGTAGTGCCTGTACGATTGCCTGCCAGGCAGAGAACAACGTCTCTGTTGTCGGTAAAACCCACGTACTGAAAGCACAGGAAATGCACTGGTTGCGTATCGACCGCTATTTCACAGGGATGCCCGACGATCCGGATACGATCCAGACGGTGTTCCAGCCAATGCTTTGTCAGCATTGCGACAACGCACCTTGTGAGAATGTTTGTCCGGTTGCAGCAACGCCACACTCCAGTGAAGGTCTTAACATGATGACCTACAACCGTTGTATCGGTACCAAGTACTGTGCGAATAACTGCCCGTACAAGGTTCGCCGTTTCAACTGGATGGACTGGAATGATGCCGATTGCTTCGAAGACAACCTGTATGAAGATGGCCGTCGTGATGATATGAATGACAGTCTGACCCGTATGGTGTTGAATCCTGATGTAACGGTGCGGTCGCGCGGCGTCATGGAGAAATGTTCTTTCTGTGTTCAACGTCTGCAGGAGGCTAAACTGAATGCCAAGCTGTCGGGACGTCCGCTGAAAGACGGTGAGGCCAGAACAGCATGTCAGCAGGCCTGCCCTACCGATGCGATTCTGTTTGGTAACGTGAACGATACGAATAGTGCAATCTACCAGCTTCGTAGAAACGAGCAGTATGAGCGTATGTACTATGTGCTGGAATCAATTCATACCCTGCCTAACGTTAACTATCTCGCTAAAGTGAGGAATACTGACGTGATAGTGGGTGGAGATGAAAACCTGGATGGTTTGATGAATGAGCACATTTAAAGTGCTGTCAAAAGCTAAGTACTTCCGGTAAAACGGAACATGAATAAAATTAAAACGAACTATTACTAATTACGTGCTATGCATTTAAAGTACGAATCGTTTGTACGGGAACCGCTGGTTAATGGAGACAAGACTTACCATGAGGTAACAGAGGATATCGTCCGCCCGATCGAACAGAAACCCGGCCGCATGTGGTACGTCGGCTTCTTCTTTTCAGTAGCGCTACTATTGTTTGGTGTATTCTCGGTTTTCTGGGAAGTATACTACGGTATCGGCGTCTGGGGAATTAACCGCACCGTAGGATGGGGTTGGGATATCACCAACTTCGTATGGTGGGTAGGTATCGGTCACGCGGGTACCCTGATCTCTGCAATCCTGCTGCTATTCCGCCAGGGCTGGCGTACAGGGGTGAACAGGGCCGCGGAAGCGATGACGATCTTCGCGGTAATGTGCGCTGGTCAGTTCCCAATCTTCCACATGGGTCGTGTATGGGATGGTTTCTTCGTACTGCCTTATCCCAATACCCGTGGTCCGCTTTGGCCGAACTTCAACTCAGCACTTCTTTGGGACGTATTTGCGATCTCTACTTACTTCACGGTTTCTTTGCTGTTCTGGTATTCCGGTCTGATCCCTGACTTCGCTACCGTGCGCGACCGTGCCAAAACCAAACTTCGTAAGTTTTTGTATGGTTTCGCGTCCTTTGGCTGGACAGGTTCGGCAAAGAACTGGCAGCGTCATGAGGCTCTTTCTCTGGTTCTCGCAGGTCTTTCGACACCTCTGGTACTTTCAGTACACACGATCGTATCCTTCGACTTTGCGACTTCCGTGATTCCGGGCTGGCACACAACTATCTTCCCGCCTTACTTCGTGGCCGGTGCGATCTTCTCCGGCTTTGCGATGGTACAAACCCTGCTGATCATCTGTCGCAGGATCATGGGCCTGGAAGATTATATTACTGTTGGCCATATCGAAGCCATGAACAAAGTAATTGTTCTTACCGGTTCTATCGTCGGCGTTGCTTACCTGACCGAGCTGTTTATCGCCTGGTACGGAGGTGTCGTTTACGAACAGGATGCCTTTAACTGGCGTATCATGGGTCCATACTGGTGGAGCTACTGGGCAATGATGACCTGTAACGTGGTATCTCCACAGTTGTTCTGGTTCAAAAAGCTTCGTCGTAACATCGTGTTCACCTTCATCATGTCGATCGTTGTGAATATCGGTATGTGGTTCGAACGCTTTGTAATCATCGTTACCTCACTCTATCGCGACTACCTGCCCAGCTCCTGGACTTACTATAGTCCTACCTGGCCGGAAGTAGGTTTCTACCTGGGTACATTCGGACTTTTCTTCACCTGCTTCTTCCTGTTTGCGAAGTACTTCCCTGTGATCGCAATTGCAGAGATCAAGTTTGTATTGAAGACTTCAGGTGAAGGCTATAAAAAGAAGATGGCTGCCATTGACGAAAAGTCAACCGAGGAGTTCGTAAAGGAACAGGCGGAGGCCCATCATCATTAATGAATATTCCGGTGTATACCGGCTGAAAAAAGAATAATAAACATTAGTTGCCAATTGGCTGATTGTCAAAACAGACTAATAAAACGAAAATGGCTATAAAGAAATTTGCAGTAGCATGTTACGATGATGAGGAGGTGTTGTTCCCTGCGGTTAAGAAGGTTCGCAACAGCGGATACAAGCTGCATGATGTCTACACTCCCTTTCCGGTGCACGGTCTCGACGGTGCATTGGGTCTGAAAGAAACAGACCTGCACGTAGCTGGGTTTATCTATGGTATCACAGGTACCGCTACTGCTCTGGGATTCATGAGCTGGATCTTCACCAGCGACTGGCCGATGAACTTCGGTGGTAAACCGCATTTCTCTCTGCCGGCTTTCATTCCGATCGTGTTCGAGCTTACCGTTCTC
Organism: Bacteroidota bacterium; assembly: GCA_023409975.1. Lineage (GTDB taxonomy): Bacteria > Bacteroidota > Bacteroidia > Chitinophagales > Chitinophagaceae > JAFIGV01. The sequence continues at coordinate 8,595 of JAEYQO010000108.1, forward strand.
TTTGCGGCGGTAGGTATGGTTCTCACCTTCTGTTACCTGAACCAGATCATGCCGGGTGTGAAGAAACACGTGTTTCACCCACGCCAGACGGATGACCTGTTCGTAGTAGCATTGGAACTGAATGAACATGTCACCGAACAGGAAGCGATCGATTTTCTGAAATCAACTGGTGCCGTGGAAACCAATATCCAGGTTGCAGAATCAGAATGGTGGTATGGCCGATACGATAAGGCTGAAGAATATGAAAGAGCTTAACGGACTATTAGAAACGCAGCCTTTGCATTTAAACGTTTGAATTCTCATTTGATATGAATAAGACCAAAAGCATTGTAATTGCAAGCCTGGTACTGGGTCTGGGGATTACTGCCTGTACCGAAAACGGCGAGAAACACCGTAGTCCAGGCAGGATCTATGCACCGGATATGACCTATTCAGTTGCCTACGATGCTTATACTCATAATCCCATCTTTGCTGATAGTCAAACCAGCCGCCTGCCGGTTGCAGGTACCGTCGCAAGGGGTCATGAATTGCCGGATCACCTTGTAGAAGGAGATACGAATGCATACAACGCCTTCACGACACATCTCCGCTTTACAGAACAGGAGATTCAGGAAGGTAAGAGACTTTATGATATCTACTGCGGAATCTGTCACGGAAGCAAGCTGGATGGTCAGGGACCGTTGTTCGCCAGTGGCAAGTTTGCATCTATGCCCGCCAACCTGTTGGATGGCAAGTACCTGAACATGACGGAGGGGATGATGTATGCTGCTGTGAAATTCGGAAAGAACGCCATGGGTTCCTATGCGTCTCAGTTGGACGTAAGGCAACGTTGGCAGGTGATCGCCTACATCAAGAAAGTACAATCCGAAAAGGGTGGAGCTCCATTCAGGTTCGCAGCCACCCCGGTTACACAGGATACAACAATGACCAGCGCATCAGGCAGACAACATATTTCAGATACTACAGAAGCTCAGGGTATGCCTCAGGCCAATGCCGCACATTAAAGATTTGAATTCGATAATACTACAATAAAAGTTAACCAATGAACGAACGTTTCGAGATACCAGCACGCTTAAGAACGACCAGTCTCGTGCTGATATTGATTGGTATCGCTACCCTGCTTATCGGTGTGTTCACACTGGCTATGGATCATAATCCTAATCATGACATCATGCACGCTAACAGGACTCGCTTCTGGATCGTGTTGCTGCAGAACAGTGTGTTCTTCCTGCTGATTACGGTTGTGAGCATATTCGTGCAGGCTGCCGCAGCTCTTGCACACGGCGGCTGGATCGTTGCCTACAAAAGAGTACCTGAAGCCATCGGTGCCAACGTATGGATTTTTGGTGTCATCGCCGCAGTGGTATTGTTCCTGATTGTCTTTGTTTTTGATATCGATGGACACAATCCAATCTATCACTGGCTCCATCCGGAAGGTGATACGATACTGGAAAATAAGAGTGCTTTTCTGAATAAAGGAATGTTCGTTGCAGTGACATTGTTCTCCATCGGTCTTTGGTCATTCTTCGGTCGCAAGTTCCGCTCGCTTTCCCTGGCACAGGAGAAAGCACCCCGTAACAGCACTAAGATTTATTGGAACACCATTATCTGGTCGGCTCTCTTCCTGCTGGTTTACGCACTAACCCAGATGAGTATCACGCCGTGGATGTGGTTGATGAGCATCGATGCACACTGGTACTCGACAATGTATAGCTGGTACAACTTCGCTAGCGCATTCGTATCAGGTATGTCTGTAATCCTTCTCTTCGTTGTCTACCTGAAAAACCAGGGTAACCTGGAACTGGTGACCAGAGAACATGTTCACGACCTCGGCAAGTTCATGTTTGCCTTCAGTATCTTCTGGACTTATGTATGGTTCGCACAGTATATGCTGATCTGGTACGGTAACATTCCTGAAGAGACAATCTACTATAAGATCCGTCAACAGGGTCCTTATAGCCTGATCTGGTATTCTGTATTCATCATCAACTTCGTATTACCGATTCTGATCCTGATGTCACGTCCAAGCAAGCGAAACTATTTCACTGTTTCCTTCATGGCCATGGTGATCATCTTCGGCCACTGGCTTGACTTCTACATCATGGCAGTGCCTGGCCCAATGGGTGCTCACTGGCATCTGAGTTGGTTCGAACTGGGTATCTTTGCAGGGTTCGCCGGTCTGTTAATGATCACTGTTGCCAAAACGCTGACACAATCGTCCCTGGTTCCAAACAACCATCCATTATTGAAAGAAGCGGTTTTGCACCAGAGCTAAGATTTTAAACTGATTAACCTTAATTGTAAATACAAGCCTAACTGACCATGTCGGGACTTTTAACGATAGCATTAATAATTCTGGTCTTCGTCATTATATACCAGATTGCTAAGGCAAGTGAGTATGCTGCCATACTCCGGGGGAAAGAAAAAGTTGAACGCCAGACTAACCGCACCATCGCCTGGCTACTGGTGATTACTTTCCTGTTGGGGTTGTGGGGACTCTATGAGTGTCACGTTTATCTGATGGAAAAGTTTCTGCCAGTGGCAGCTTCCGATCATGGTGAACGCTATGACCAGATGTACCGGGTAACAACCATCATAACCGGTGTTGTATTCTTCATCACTCAAACGCTGCTCTTCTGGTTTGCGTTTCGTTACCAGGCAACCGGTAAACGCACAGCCTTTTTCTACGCACACAATAACAAGCTTGAGCTTGTCTGGACTACTATTCCTGCAATTGCCATGGCCTCTCTGGTAGCAATTGGCCTCCGTAGCTGGTTCATTATGACCTCGGAAGCACCGCAGGACGCGCAGGTTGTCGAGATCGTCGGAAAACAGTTCAACTGGATCATCCGCTACCCAGGTCAGGACGGTATCCTGGGAACAAGAGATTTTCGTAAGATCAATGATGCCAATAACGTACTAGGTCTGGACTGGAACGATAAGGCAAACCTTGATGATGTTATAGCTGAGAATGGTGAAATGCATATCGTTGTAGGAAAACCTGTTAAGCTGATCATTGGTTCACGCGATGTGATCCACGACGTAGGTCTTCCGCACTTCCGGATGAAGATGGATGCCGTTCCCGGTATTATCACGACCATCTGGTTTACGCCTCTTTACACTACCAAACAGATGCGCGAGATGACAGGCAATCCCGATTTCGTTTATGAGATCGCCTGCGACCAGATGTGTGGAAACGGTCACTATGCCATGAGGGGTACGGTAATCGTTGAAACACAACAGGAGTACGATGCCTGGCTTAAATCCCAGAAATCTTACTACGCGAATATGGCCAACCCTGCACCCGCCACACCAACAGAAGCGCAGCCGCAGCAGGATAGTGTTAATGCAATAACGATGAAGTAATTTTCCGCCCGCCGGAACTTAACAAAAGTGAAAAATGAGCAACGACGTAATTATCCACGGTCCTAATGTAGCCCACACCCATGCAGGGCATGATGATCATCACGATCATGACCATCATAATCAGCACTTTATTACGAAGTATATCTTCAGCATGGATCATAAGGTGATCGCCAAGCAGTTCCTGATCACAGGGATCATCTGGGCTATCATCGGCGCTTTGTTCTCTGTTTTCTTCCGCCTCCAGTTAGGTTTTCCCAACGAAACTTTTCCAATCATGGAAAAGTTCCTGGGTAAATGGGCTGAAGGTGGCAGACTGAGCCCTGAATTCTATTACGCACTGGTAACAATGCACGGTACCATTCTGGTATTCTTCGTACTAACTTCCGGCCTGAGTGGAACGTTTGCGAATCTGCTGATTCCTCTGCAGATCGGTGCCAGGGACATGGCCTCTCCTTTTATGAACATGCTGTCCTACTGGTTCTTCTTCGCTGCCAGTGTGGTAATGTTTGTATCTCTGTTTGTACAGACCGGTCCTGCATCCGGTGGCTGGACTACCTATCCTCCTCTCAGCGCCCTGAAGGAAGCTTCTCTTGGTTCAGGGATAGGGATGGACCTGTGGCTGATCAGTATGGCATTGTTCGTGATCTCGGGACTATTGGGTAACCTGAACTACATCTCTACCATTCTGAATATGCGTACGAAGGGTATGAGCATGACTCGTATGCCATTGACTGTTTGGGCATTGCTGTTCACCGCAATTCTCGGTGCGCTGGCATTCCCCGTACTTCTTTCAGGATTTGTACTGCTGATCTTTGATCGCAACTTTGGTACTTCTTTCTATCTCTCAGAGATCTTCATCGCCGGAAAAGCCTTACCAAACATCGGTGGTTCCGCGATTCTTTACCAACACCTGTTCTGGTTCCTGGGTCACCCTGAGGTATATATCATTATCCTCCCGGCTATGGGTATCGCATCCGAGGTGTTAGCAACGCATAGCCGCAAGCCGATCTTCGGATATTTCGCAATGATCATCTCCATGATTGGTATCACGGTTCTTGCCTTCCTGGTTTGGGCGCACCATATGTTCGTTTCAGGTATGAGTCCGTTCCTGGGATCAATATTCGTCCTGTTGACGCTTATGATCGCAGTTCCTTCAGCGGTGAAGGTCTTCAACTGGCTAACGACCATCTGGCGCGGTAATCTTAGGTTGAATGTGCCAATGGTATTTAGTATCGGGTTCGTCTCCATGTTCATTTCTGGCGGTCTGACCGGTATCCACCTGGGGAACTCCGCACTCGATATTCACCTGCACGATACTTATTTTGTTGTGGCGCACTTCCACATCGTAATGGGTGTGTCTGCATTCATGGGTATGTTCGCTGGTATCTACCACTGGTTCCCGAAGATGTTTGGAAGATTTATGAATAACACCCTCGGGTACATTCACTTCTTCATTACGTTTATAGGAGCCTATCTGATTTTCTGGCCAATGCACTATCAGGGTGCAGCCGGTATGCCTCGTCGTTATTACGACTATACCGCCTGGGAATCATTCAAGCAGTATGAAGACCTGAACTCGTTCATAACAATTGTGGTGATCATCGTATTCTTTGCGCAGTTGTTATTCGTATTCAACTTCTTTATCAGCATCTTCAGAGGACGTAAACTGACGAATCCAAACCCCTGGGAGTCAACCTCCCTGGAATGGACTACGCCAATCAATCCTGGTCACGGAAACTGGCCTGGGGCGGTTCCTGAGGTTCATCGCTGGCCGTATGACTTTAAGGATGATGGTGAAGGGAAAGACTTTATCCCGCAAACTGTTCCGGTTAAACCGGGTGAAACAACACACTAAAATCTTCCATAGTTTAGAAAAGGCTGCCCCGAAAGGCAGCCTTTTTCATTGGTAGCATACCGGAAAGGTATACTTTCAACTCCTTCGACAGGGAGCTGAACAGTCATAGTTCTAACCATTTATCGAGTATAGAGAGGGGAAATGCGGATACTGGATAGTCTGCTTTGCAAGTCAGATTACCAGGGCCTGGTTTGTACTAACTGACGCCGCCAGCGAATGTATCCGGATACTGCAACGATGAAGAGAAATATCGTCAGGATGGCAGTAAAAGGAATGCCTTTATAGAACTGGAGCGGTATAGCCAGCGCATTGGATATATTTAATAGGATCCAGTTCTCCAGCCGGTGTTTTGCCAATAACCACATTCCTGCCCAGGCTGTGGCGGACACGGCAGCATCCCATAGGGGTACATCAGAGTCCGTGAAGCCCGAAAGTGTCAGATACAATAAAGTACCTCCCAGGATTACAATCGTAAACGTAACGATCCAGTCGCGACCACTACTCCGTTTGATCGCGCGGGCACTAAGATTTTCGTGTTTATTATTCCAGCGAAACCAGCCGTACAGGCTCATAATCAGATAGTAGCCATTGAGCCAGCTTTCTGCGTACAGCCCCGCCTCAGACATGATGAATATGAACAGTCCCGTGCTCACGATGCCTGTAGGGTAGAGCCATACGTGATTTCGATTGGCGAGCACCACGCTCACCATCCCGAAGATGACCGCGATGGCTTCCAGGGGCCCGGTCTGAAGTAATTGATCTGCTACCTGACTCAGCAATTCCTGAAGGTTCATGGGATAAATATAGGCCGATGGGGACTCTTACACAATCTGGTTTTCCTTAACTTTAATAGTGAAAAATCCCACTATGAAGCAGTCGATATTTTGTAGCCTGATCGTTTCGATCTTTCTCCTAGGTTGCCATTCCGCTCAAAGTCAGATGACCAGCCGGGTAGTTGCAGACGATTTGTTCATTCCCTGGGAAATGGTATGGGGGCCGGACGATCATATCTGGTTTACACAGAAGAACGGATATATCTGCAGGCTGGAACCAGTGAGTGGCCAGCTCGACACTATTTATCACGAAACGCAGACACTTGTACAGAACGAGGGTGGTATGATGGGTCTGGCACTTCACCCTGATTTTCCCGCCACACCCCACATTTTCGTCGCGTACAATTTCAGTCAGGGGAGCTCCAGGGTTAAGGTGGTAAGGTACA
>JAEYQO010000005.1 GCA_023409975.1 Bacteroidota bacterium
ATTCCATACCGTACAAAGCCAGAAAATCCGGGTGTTGCTGATTGTAGTTTGATGCCGCTGCCAGACCCTGGTGATACAGGTTCAGAAGCATTCCCGGATTATTATTTGCCGTGTAATGATTGTGCTCGCTGATACCCAGAAAATCCATACAGAGGGACTGCCGGGCGAATTCATAATTATCTGAAGGCGTCTTGGTCGGATCATCCTGATTGCCGTCTGAATGCGAGCTATGTGCATGCAGATTGCCAAAGTAGTGTTTAAAGAATGGTTGCCCCGTTGTCGTAGAACCGCTCAAAAAACTAATTGTCCTGTAGAGAGGCCCTCCGATGCAATTTGCGTTATACCCGAACACAAAAACAGTGTAGCTGGTATTGGGACTCAATCCCTCCGCGACAAAACTATAATTGCGACCGGTTGAAACGACGGTTCCCCCGCCGAGGTTTCCGCCAGCCTGATATACATTACCGTCTTGCGGTAGCGCACTCAGATTATTTCCCTGGCTCACGATCACAAGATAACCGTCCGCAGTGGCTGCAGGGGCAAAAAAACCTTCAATAAAAGTTTCTGAAGCCAGTAGTTGTAGCTGATCGGCATCGGATCCAGGTGGCTGACAAGGGAGCAGAATACCGGTTTGTTGTTGTCCGTTCAGGGGACTGTCTGTCTGATATGCGGGTCCGTTACTACAGGCAAAGTTCTGGAACGCAAATACATAGAAATAATAGGTAGTTGAATGATCCAACCCTGTGGCAACAAAACTGGTAGATCCACCACTGTATACTACCGTTCCAACGCCTAGAGCATCTCCCGGTTGATAGGTTTGTCCATTCACCGGCATGCCGGGTATCCCGCCTGTGGTTCTGACTACCAGGTATCCAGAAGCATCGGGCACAGAATTATAGCTGCCGCTGATGGAGTGGGTGGTTGTCGCATTGAATTGCAGGTTCGAAGGTTGTGTACCAGGTGTCTGACAGGGCGGACCTGCAGGAGTCGTGAATACACCTGATAGAGGATCGATTGTCCGGTATCTGATGGTACCATTACAAAAGATATTCACCGAATAGACGAACAGGGTATAGCTTGTTGAAGGATCCAACCCGTTGATCTGACAATTAGTAGCATTCCCTCGCTGGACAACCAGACCATCTCCAATTTCATCGCCAGCCTCGTAAACTGCTCCATCTAAGGGCTGGCCTGTAAGGCTGCTGTTGGTCGTCAAAATTATCAAATACTCGTCTGGAACCGGTGTTGCAGCGTCAAAGCTGACATCCGTGCTGGTAGCTGTAGTATTACTGAATTGTAAATTGCCCGGAGAAGACATGGGAAGAACGCAGGGTGTGCCGATTGCTGTTACCGTGATCCGGTCTAACGCTATCAGAGGCCTCGAGCCCGTAGTGCCGCCCGGTGCATTATAGTAATAGAATCTCAGGCGGGCGTTGACAGCATTATCGAAGGAGGCTGGTAACGGCACCGAAAGTGTTCCCGAAGCTGATAAATAGTTCGTGATCGTCACAGCAGAGCCGGGAATTTCAGTAAAATTGACACCATCGGTGGACGCATAGATCAGAAGAGTGCCCTTCCGGTTACTGCTTGTGGCGCCATTGAATACCGTAGCCCAATCGACTTTAAGGCTATCTGCCTGAACTCCCATGAAATTGAACAATACGTCAAATGCCACGGCGTTCGTATGATCGGTTGTGCCTGTTACCAGCATCATAAGTCTCCCCCCGGCAGAATCGACATGTAATCCGCCTGAACTTCCAGTTATGAATGCCTGCGATGACGTAGTGATCCTTTGAGGATGAGGTATTAATTGGGCCCCTCCGATACTCACCGGCGCAAAAGCGGCTGCTCCCGGGCCTGAAACAAACCCGTTTGCCCAAAAACCAACGGAGTCAAAGCGTTCCTCGTAAGTTAGTGCGGGCTGAATTCCCATCGGTACCGGTTGCTGTGCGTGCGATAGGGTAGGGGTGATAACAAGGATCAGCAACAGAAAACGGAAAAACATACTCAACGGTTTAGAACCTGCAATTTATGAACAGTACGTGAACCAGTTTTTCCGTATAAAATCAGCAGATATAGACCGTCCTGCAGATTAGGCAGTTCTGTTCTCACCCCTGTTTTCAATACGCCCTTGTAAACAACCCGGGAATTCAGATCCCGCAGTTCCGCTCTAACCGTTGTCTCATGTGGATGTTTAATCGTGACATAGTCAGCAGCCGGGTTCGGATAAATAGTATATGCTGAGCTGGTATTTAGCGGACCTGCACCTGTTGGTGTTGCAACCCGGTATTTCGTAATGACGGGATAATGATCCGAAACATCCTGACGGTATTGGGTAACCCAGGTATTGACTTCAGCTTCCAGCACGCGGGCAGATGCTTCAGCATAATAGGGTTTCAACTCATTACTGATCAAAACATGATCGATAAAACTATTGTAACCATAGATTGTGGAGACGCCTTGTCTGGACAGCGAAAGGGTGGGGGAAAACCAGGAATTTGCATCCAGGCTATCTTCTACAAATCCACTGAAGGTGCTTTTGCTATAGCTACTACAGATGGTTGTGTCAAAATCATCATTGAAATCGCCCAGTATGATCACTTTATCAGCGCCCAGATGCACATCTAGACTGTCCTTCAACTCACGGGCACCAGAAAGCCTTCGCGCACAGGACTGAAAATCACTACCGGCTTTAGCATGTATGACAACGAATCGGAACCATTGCCAGATGCCATCATGTCCTTTTACCTCTGCGGAAATAAGAAAGGGGAACCTTCCACTTGACCAGCTACCATAAGCATAAATACTATTGACAAGAAGTGGCTGCGCACTTACCGAACGGACCAGTTCGTTTCGATATACGAAGGCGAGTTTTTGGGCCTCAGGATATTCGTTGCTCGTTGGTGAAGGTGCAAGGCTGCCATAGCCGGAAACTACAAAGCTGTAATCACCGTCCATCTGACCGACAAGGCTGGCCAGAGAGTCTATATTCACTATCTCTACAAGCGCGTAAATATCAGCATCAATGGCATTCATGATGGTGAGCGTTTTTGACATCTCTTCCGGAAGGTCGGAGGGTGTGTCGCCAAAGAATTCCAGATTCCAGTTGACGACCTCCAGCGTATCACTGTTGCTGCTTTGAGCATACAGACCAACAGGCGTAAATAAAAGATAAAGGATGAGTCCCTGTATAAGTTTAAAGACCTGTTTCTTGTAAGTAGTTTGGTATATCATTGACATCACGCTTCTTCCCTTTGCACTGGCCTTTCTGTCGTAATTTTGTGTACAAGCGCCTCGCTAATGTATATTAAAAATCAGACCTTCAGAGATGAAGATACGCTTCTGGAAATGCTGTTCGACTTTTCACTGGGAGAAGAAGCACAGCTCATCACCGATTTAAAACAAGGTATAGAGCAAGAGCTGGAGCAAAACCAGGCTTTTCAGGACTACAGAAAGACACTGCAGGGAGAAGATCTTCTGGAACTGGACACTGAGGAACGTTATATCCGTCTCGCAGAAGCACTGCTGAATCAGTTCGATAGTTTTGAGGTACGGGATCAAAAGCTGTTCGGAATAAAAAGTGGTGTTCCGACAATACTCTTTGAGATGGATTTCATCTAAAATCTACTCTTCCGGCCTTACCAGGAAATGCACCATCCGCAAGGGTCTCAAAAACGCTCCCAGCCGTTCATGCCATTTTACCTGACTGCGTACCCGCGCCATAAACGCCGGTAGGAATCCGTTAACGACCTGAATTTCATCTGATGTTAGTGTAGCACCAGAATACTTCTGTTTCAGATAGATATTCATGAAAGCGGTCATTTTTGTACTGAAACGGGGATCGACAACACGCTGCGCAAACTGCAGAGATGTCAGCTCACCTCGTTGCAGGCCCAACTGATTCAGATAATAGGTACTGGTTCGGAAAGCCCAATAGGGTTTGGCATCATTTGAGGCGTTCCGGTAACGTAGCTGTAGATATAGCAATACTAGCGTTGGAGAAAGGAATACGGCTAGCAGCAGCAGTCCGGAAATTAGAATAAATGTAAAGACAAGGTCTTTAGTTTTTGCAGGTTCTTCGCCGGCAATCTGTTCCTTTTCCTTTTGCTCCTGAGGAAGTTCTTTTGGCAGTAAATACACTTCGTCGATAGGAATGGGATCGGGAAATCTTCCGATGAGCTTATTGCCGTCATCATTTCGCCCAGGTGTTAGGTTTTTTAGAATTTCAGCATAGGAAACCGCAGTGGCCTGTTCTCCTTTCTCAATATCGCCTAATGAAACATCCATTGTGTCCCGTTTCACCGAAGCTACCTTCATATCCAGGTTCACCGTCTCAGGCTTGACCTGATACTCCTTGTCCTGAAACACCATGGAGCGGACCTGCAATTTCACGAGTTTTTTGAGCGTGTCAATTTCCTGCACGATGCCCTCAGCAGCTAGCCAGGCCTTCGGAGGTTGCATGGGTGGTGTGCCATCCGGGGCAGGACTTTCCTGGGCATCGCTGTTTCCAACGGTGGTGTCGAAATCCAGCCATCCATAACCGGGGAAATACACCTGTACCCAGGCGTGTGCCTGATCAGCATAATACCAATACCACCCCTTATTCTTATCACTCCGGTCAACGGTTAAAAATCCGGCTACGATCCGGGAGGGAATTCCCAGAGATCGCAGCATGAACAACGTTGCTCCCGCATAATAAGCACAGTAGCCTTTCCTGTTTTCAAAAAGGAAGTACATCAGCCTGGAGGCGCTTGGAATATCCGGAACTCCCGGATTATCCGTGTATTGAAATAGTGGTTCTCCTGCCTCATCTTTCGACGTAAACCAATCCCGAAGCGCTATAACCTTATCCACAGGAGTCTGTTTACCTTCTGATAATTCTTTCGCCAGATTAGCAATCTTTAGAAACCTGGGATCTGAAGGCATGTAGGTATAATACGCAAGAAAGGCGCTGTCCACTCCCTCGTAACCCTTTACCTGCCTTAAAACTTCAAATCTTTGTTGCTGAAACTGTTGCAATTCTTCATTATCCTGTGGATTGTAAATGAAGTAAGCACTGTTCAGTTCCGAAACATAACTTTTGGCCCGGAAGGCGGACTTAAATTCGTTCCTGAAATCCTTTTCAATAGTAACAGGCTGTACGAAAAAACCAGTACTGGGAGCCACATAGGTTTCTGGCGACAGGCTTTTTGTATATACCTCAATTTCGACTGTCCTGCGTAGTTTATTCCCTAGCGCGTTTTCAATAACCGAGGAATCTGTCTTTGTGAAGAACAGGGGTAGTTTGGACGGGTCTGGCTCAAACAGGTCGTTGTAAGGGATCAGAGAGTCCCGTTCAAAGGTTTCCGTCAGGGTGTCGAATTTCGTATAGTAAAACGCCGTCAGGTATAACGGATTGGGAACATCAGTGCCAGGAAAATAGTTGTCAATTCTTGCCGCAAACAGCAATTCATTGCTCCTTCCAAGACTACTGGTAAGGCGGGAATAGTCTTTAAGATCAAAGCTGCCATCTTTTTTCTGTTCCAGCATACTGGTTTTCCCCCCTTCAGCACCTCCTCCGAAATTGGCTACGGTCTCCTCTATTTCAGGCCGCATAAGAGTCACGATGCTTCCCAACAGTATTGCAGCAAGTACTCCAAACAGAACTAAACGACGGCTTAAAAACCACCAGAACTTCTGTGACTTGTCTTTGTAACTATAGATCTGCTCCGTGGTAAAAATGATGTAAATGGAATAAAGTAAAATCGGAACGAAAGCCCAAAGAAGGGCATCCACAGAATTCGACTGTTGACGGGCAATAACGACGATGGATGCTATCAAAAGGGTCATTGCAACGAAAACAGACGAATACCTGAATCGAACAAATCCCCAGCCGATGAGCCAGCCTGAAATAAACAGGATAGTAAATACCAGAAACTGCACAGAAATGAAAAACGCATCAAATTCTCCCGTCGCAAGGCTGTCAAGTGTTTTATAAATCGCAAATAAACCTGTAGCTAGTAATAAAAACGTAGGAAGAAAACGGAACCGGAAAGCATAGAATACGGCACTCGCCACCATGCCTACGGTCGCAAATAGTGTCAACTGCAGCGTGATATTCGCTATTGGAGGAAGAAAGGAAAATAGTCCTCTCGCAGGATCACCTATAACGCCATAGTACTCGCTGGCGTTCCAGATCAGGAAGTAACATACAGCAGCAGTAGGTATTATCAGGAAAAGGAGTTTTGCCAGCAGCTCATTCACCGGCGTGGCTCTTTGAATCTTCATAGATAACGACAGGTTTAAATTTAGGAGTTTTATTTGTCAGGCTTTGTTAAAACCCGCGCGAATGGTTACCCCCGTCCTGCGTTTATTCCTCTGGCTTTACTGCCGAAGCACTCATAGCATTCGTTCCGAAATCTAGCCGATCCTTAACGCGCTGCTGTCTCCGGTATCCAAAGTTCACCAGATACACTCCCCCGACGATGCAGACGAATGCCAGGGCTGTAAACCATGTTACAGGCTCCGCCAGAATCAGGTAACCGAGGACTACTGCTACCAGAGGATTTACATAGGCATATAAGGTCACGATACCTACAGGTAATTCCTTCAACGCAAACATATACGCAGTGTACGCCAGGACGGACCCGAAAATGATCAGATACACTAGAGACCATATTACCTCCGGCCGAAAGATATCCAGGTTAGAATAAGTATCGGCGAAAGGACTGATAATAGAAAGGAAAAGTCCCCCAAAGAGAAGCTGGAGTCCGGAATTGAAAACCGGATTTACTAAAGAAGGTCTGTTTTTATTGATGACACTTCCTAATGCCCAACTCGAAGTGGCAACCAAAATGGCGAGCATCCCCAGCAGGTATTGTGGGTCGCCTAAAGACGCCATATCATCTCGGAAAATAAGTCCCACTCCTGCAAATCCTGACAACATACCCAGGAAAATAAGCAGATTGACTTTCTCCTTTTTGGCGCTCATCAGATTTATCAGCACTGCAATAAGCGGCATCAATGAGCAAATCAGAGCAGCTACACCGCTGGGAATGTACTTTTCCGCCCAGGTAACCAGCCCATTTCCCATTGTTATCAGCAGAAAGCCGATTAAAGCCTGATGCAGCAGGTTTCTGATAGCCAGGTCGGCCTTTTTCTGCATAAACCAGCCGATGATCAAAATGATCAGTCCGGATATTACCTGTCTGATGGCAGCGTAGAGAAATGCTGGAAAATGTTCGACTCCCAAACGTATCGCAAGATAAGTGGTACCCCAGGCGATGCAGATAAACGCCAGGGCAGCATAGGCCTTCGCTTGATTGGTCATATTCAGCCCCTCTGGAAAAAAGGGAAGCAAATCTGAGGATTCCTGTTGATATTCTAACGCAGTTTTTTTTATGGCTATATAAACTGCAGGGAATCCATCAAAGTGCCGGGAACAGGCAGTTGAAGCTCTGGCATGTTATTTATTACTCTAACTCACCAATAAGGGCTTATACAAGGAACGCTTGAAAGATTGGTTTAAACTAAAAGACTGGCAACGAACTATATGGTAGTAACTGAAGAACAAAAGAAGGAAGCCCACGCATTCTATAAAGAGGCTTTGGAGCTGCTGCATGAATCCGGAGTGGATTTCATGCTGGGTGGTGCATTTGCGATGTTTCATTATACCGGCATTTACCGGGATACAAAAGACCTGGACGTTTTTCTGAAGGCCAGCGACTATCCGAAAGTGATGAAATTCTTCGCAGAGAAGGGATTCAAAACTGAATTGCATGATATCCGGTGGATTGCGAAAATCTTCAAGGATGATTTTTTCATCGACCTGATTTTCAATTCAGTAAATAATATCTGCAGGGTTGATGATACCTGGTTGGAGCATGCTTCTACTGGTGAATTCTGCGGTGTGAAAGTGAAATTCCTGCCGGCCGAAGAGCTGATCTGGTGTAAAAGTTATGTCTGGAACAGGGAGCGGTTCGATGGAGCTGATATCAACCATGTTTTGCTGAAGTATGGTCAGAAGATGGACTGGAAACGGTTGATGCATCGACTGGATCCGCATTGGCATTTGCTTTTAGCTCATCTGGTAATGTTTCAGTTCGTTTATCCGGCAGATTTTCATGAGATCATCCCTAAATGGGTATTTGATGAACTGATCACAAGAGCCAACGATCAATACGAGATTCCTCCTGCGGTGGAACGTGTTTGCAGGGGACCTATTATAGATAATACGCAGTATTGTCTTGATATTAAACAGTGGGATTATAAGTCCTACACGATCAAAACGATCTAATTGAATGATTGAAGAGGAAAGGAAAGTTCGAATAGCAGCTATGGCCGATGTTCATGTCAGGGACAGCGACAAGGGCAAATGGGTTGACTGCTTCAAAGAGATCTCCAGGCAGGCAGATATCCTCGTGATCTGCGGCGATCTGACTGATACCGGAGATGAATCGGAGGCAGAAATACTTGCTGAAGAGCTGCAGGCCTGTTCAGTTCCGGTTGTGGCCGTGCTAGGAAACCATGATTTTGAAAAGAACAGGCATAAGCTCATCAGACAGATTTTATACCAGGCGAAGGTTCATATTCTGGATGGCGAGGCAGTCGTTTTGGAGGGTGTAGGATTTGCTGGTGTGAAGGGTTTTGGCGGAGGATTCGATAATTATATGCTGTCGATGTTTGGCGAAGGCGCCATGAAAGCTTTCGTTCAGGAAGCTGTTGATGAAGCCCTGCATCTGGAGCGCGCACTTGCAAGGATTGACCAGGAACATGAAAACCTGAAGAAGATCGCATTGATGCACTATTCACCGATTAAGGATACCATAATTGGTGAACCGGAACAGATTTACCCGTTCCTGGGATCTTCCCGTCTCTGCGAGCCCCTTGACAGAAGAAAGGTCACAGCGGTTTTTCACGGCCATGCCCATGCAGGTGTTTTGGAAGGCGCTACCTCCAGCGGAATCAAGGTCTATAATGTTGCCCGTCCAATCCTGCAAAAAGCAGGATTTGAATGTGGCTTTTTTCTTTACGAGGTTTAGATCGCCGGATACTTTGAATAAGCAGTTAGCTTAGCTTTGTATTCATGAAAGTCTTCAAGTTAATTTCATCTGTCCTGCTGTTGGTTGTTTGCCATGACCTTCAGGCACAAACCTGGACGGACTCGATCCTGAATTACCGGCAGAAATATAAAGAGAAGTTCCTGACGAATAATAGAAGTCCTTTGAAAGAAGCAGATACAGGTTGGTTGAGGTTTTATGAGCCAAATCCGGAATACAAAGTCCTCGCATCCTTCGAACTCGAGAATACCGACAAGACATTCCAGATACCTACTTCCGACGGACGAAGCAGAACATTTCGAAAATATGGAACCCTTAAATTCGAGCTAGACGGTATCGCATTCGCCTTGGAGGTCTATCAGAATCTTGATCTGCTGAAGAATGAGAAATACTGCAACCATCTTTTTCTACCATTTAAGGATCTTACCAACTACGAATCAACCTATGGGGGTGGACGATACATTGATCTTACAATCGATGACATCGCAGACAATACACTGGTTCTGGATTTTAATAAAGCCTACAATCCGTGGTGTGCTTTTGGAGGAGGTTATTCCTGCCCGATTCCTCCGGATGCCAACAAATTAGCAGTAGAAATCCCTGCTGGCGAAAAGAGCTTTGGAAGAGAAATTGATCACTGAGATCAGGTGTAAAAAAGAAGGCTGTCACGGATGTGACAGCCTTCTGAATAGTTTTTACCGGACTATTTAATACCCAGCCTGGTTTTAACCAGATTCAGAATATTATCTGATTCCTTCGCATACAGCAGTTGACCAGCACTCGCATCAAAAACATAGTCGTAGTTATTTGACTTTGCTACTTCCTTGATGGCTTTGTCGGCTTTCTCAAGGATTGGAGTGTAAAGCTCCTCTTTCTTTTTTGATACTTTTTCCTGGGCGCTCTGCTGAGTGGTCTGGATACGTTCTTCCAGTTGCTGGATCTCGCGGATCTTCACCTCGCGTACAGCCTCAGTCATGGTCTTTTCCTGGGCCTGATATTCCTGAGCTTTCTTCTGGTACTCCTGTACCATTGTCTCTATCTGGTCCTGATAGCTCTTGGCATAGGTCTGCAGGTTGGAATCTGCAGCACGAACTTCAGGCATGAGTGCCAGTAATTCGCGGGAATCGATATAACCAAGTTTCACCTGTGCAAACGCCGCATTACCGATCAGAAGGCCACAGGCAAGGAACAATACTAATTTTTTCATTGAGAGATTATTATAAGTTTTTGAGCTGTGCAAAGTAAACTCCAATATTGTTGTATTCCAAGACCCGTTACTTTACATTCAGCAATTTTAACACATCATCACTACGATCCAGTTTGGGATCAGCGTAGAACAATGTAACACCTCCGGCCTTATCCAAAACCAGATCGTAGGCCTTTTGCTGCGCCATTTTCTGAACTGCGTTGAATACTTTATCCTGGATAGGTTTTACAAGTTCCTGACGTTTCTTGAATAGATCACCTTCATAGCCAAACCGCTGCTTCTGCAGATCTTTTGCTTCTTTTTCTTTCTGAACGATTTCATCTTCACGCTTTTTCCTCATTTCATCCGAAAGCATTGCACGCTCTGCCTGATAGGACTTGTACATTCTTTCAACTTCCTGCATCCGGTTGTCTATCTCTGTCTGCCAGTTTTTCGAAAGATTGTCAAGCGTAGCCTGAGCATTGGTGTAGTCCGGTATCTTTTCAAGTATATACTTGGAGTCGATGATGCAATAGCGTTGTGCTACCGCACTGAGGGTTCCTGCAAAAACAAGGAACAGGCAAAACACTAGTTTTTTCATATGGAATTGATGGTTTTGATTTTAAGACTAATTAACAGCTGTTAATCCGGCTCAAACCCAAGCATAAAGGTAATCTTTGTAATATCTCTGAATCCGGTAACTCCCGCAGCTTTATCGTAACGGTCAAATCCTATGCCATAATCAAGTCCCAAAAGACCGAACATTGGTAAAAATAACCTAACGCCGACACCCGCAGATCTATTGAGTCTGAATGGATTATAATCTTTGAAGCTTCCCCAGGCATTTGCAGCTTCCACAAAGGCTAAACCATAAATTGTTGAGGTAGGACTTAAAGAAAACGGATACCTCAGTTCTGCGGTATACTTGTTGAAGATGGTGGCATTGTTAGCGTAGATCTCATAGCCTCTGTGTGCAATGATATCGCGGCCGATGAACGCCTGGAAGCCCTGCAATCCATCACCACCAAGCTGGAATCTTTCGAACGGAGAGAATCCAATGTCTTTATTGTAGTAGCCGAGGAAACCATACTTAGTTGAAAGCTTCAACACGAACTTTCCGGTAATGTTCTTATACCAGTCAGCCGTGAAGCGGTACTTATGGTACTCGATCCATTTATATTTCTCACTTTGATCAAGCGTTGTGAAATCCCGGTCATCAAATGCACTGAACGGAGGGGTGAACTGCATGGTCAGTGATATGTTCGAACCGCTCCTGGGATACAATGGTTGATCTACAGAATACCTGGCTAATACGACACGGAAGAAGAGGTTGTTACTATAGCCATTATTGAAGTTCTCCAACAGCATATAGTTCTTTAACTGATAGTTGTTGTAGTTTACACCGTAGGTAAAAATGAAGTTATCATCAGGCCATCTGACACGTTTGCTTAATGACAAACCACCACCGACCATTTGGAGATAGGATGAGTTTGGATCATTACCAAAGCCAGCTCCTGAAAAACGACTATAGACAAAGCTGGTAGTCAGCGCATTGGGTTTGCGACCGCCCAGCCAGGGCTCGGTAAAGCTAAAGTTGAGTGAGTTGAAATAACGACCGTTCGACTGATAGTTCAGTGATAGTTTCTGGCCATCTCCGATGGGCAGCGGATCCCAGCTGGAGGGCTTAAAAATATTTTTTACAGAGAAGTTGTTGAAGAGGATACCAATGTTTCCATAGAAGCGCACACCTCCTCCAAAACCAGCAGAAAGCTGTAGCTGATCACTGGATTTTTCAACGACACTGTATTCAATATCAACTGTTCCATTCTCAGGATTTGGTGTCGGCTGGATTCCAATTTTTTCCTGATCAAAGAAGCCCAGGTTGGCAATTTCCCGCTGGGAACGAATCAGGTCAGCCCGGCTGAACTTATTACCTGGCAGCGTACGGAGCTCCCTTCTGATCACGTGTTCATTTGTCCTGTAGTTACCAACGATGGTCACATTTCTGATAGTCGCCTGAGCTCCTTCAGTGATCACCATTTCGTAATCAATGGTGTCATTGTATATAGCAGTTTCGCGAGGCACAACACTAAAGAAAAGATACCCATCATCCATGTATAGGCTACTGATATCTTCGCCGCCCTCAGGGCCAATCTGAACCCCTAATCTGCGAAGCAACAGTTCCTGATTGTACACGTCGCCCTTTCTGATTCCAAGAATACGGCTGAGGTGCTCGTCACTATACTTTGTATTGCCCCTCCAGGAGATATCTCCAAAGTAGTATCTGCTCCCTTCCTTCACCTTAAGTTCGATATTCAGATTCCCGTTGGAAATATTATACACGGTATCTTCTATGATTGTGGCGTCCCTGTATCCAAGAGAATTATAGTGGTTGACCAGCGCCTGCTTATCATCCTGAAACTTTTGTTCATTAAACCTGGATGAAGAGAAAATGCCTTTGAATCGCAGGTAGGGATCTAATGTTTCAAGAGTTTTAGAGATGGACAAAAACCCGTAGTATTTCAGGTATTCATCCACAGTGATGCGGTCCACTGGATAAACCGTTTCTGCATCTGCTCTCTGAAGTGTCAGGCGAGGGGCTTCTTTGGTACCGCTGAATGTCCTTTTCAGTCTTGAATCTGTGGCCACCTCATTTCCTGCGATATTAATATGGTTTATTTTAGTCTTAGAACCTTTGGCGATGTCAAACGTCAGGATCACTGAGTTGGTACTTAATGTATCCACTCTCTCAATCACGTCAACTTTCACCTGGCCGAATCCCTTGTCAACATAGTGATAGCGAATTCTGTTTACGGCATCAGCTTTCGTTGCTTCGGTTACCACCTTGCCACGGACCAGCGTCACCTTATCCCTGAGTTCCTGAGCTTCTGATTTCTTAACCCCACGAAAGCTATACCTGCTCAATCTGGGACGTTCTTCTACTCTGATCTCCAGAAAGATCTTATCTGCTACAATATTCGACACGGCAATTTCGACATCCGAAAAAAGCTCCTGTTTCCAAAGATTTTTCAATGCCTTTGAAACTTTGTCGTCGTAAGGCATCATAAGCTTGTCACCAACACTGAGTCCGGAAACGATGAGCAGAAGATCTTCGTCAATATATTGCTGACCGGTGACGGTAATACCACCTATTGTGTATTCAGTAGGTTTGGCTGGTTCGGTAGTTTGACTGCGGTTTCCGAGACCTCCTCTGCTTTCCTCTCCCGGCATTCCCACCTGCGCCTCTATCGTAGAGCTGGCAGAACAAAAAACAATAAAACAAAGTAGAAGGGAACGCAAAGTTTGATTAAACATGCTGGGGCGAATTCGTTTGTAGTTGTTCACTGGTTTTTCCAAAGCGGCGCTCACGCTGCTGGTAATTAGTTATAGCTTCAACGAGATGCGGTTTGCGAAAGGCAGGCCAGTGTACTGGTGTGAAATAGAGTTCTGCATAAGCTAGCTGATATAGCAGAAAGTTGCTGATCCTGTGTTCCCCACTGGTCCGGATCATCAATTCGGGATCAGGAAATGCTGCAGTTGTGAGGTATGTCTGAAACAATTCATCGTTCACATCTTCAGGCGCGATGCGACCTGCAGCAGCATCTTTGGCCAGCTTCACTGCAGCCTGCTGGATCTCCCAACGGGAACTATAACTCAGGGCGAGTATGAGATTGACTCCATTATTTGCTGCAGTCATTTCTTTGGCCTCATTGAGCTCTCTTTGACAAACCTCCGGCAAGCTCTCAAAATTACCGATGACATGCAGTCTAACGTTGTTCTTCTTTAATTCCTCCGCTTCCTTTCGTATGGTGTTTACCAATAACTCCATTAAAGCATTTACCTCCTCCCGGGGTCTGTTCCAGTTCTCAGTAGAAAATGCATAAAGTGTCAGATAGGAGATCCCAATCTCACCACAGGCATTGACAATCTCACGTACACTGATTACCCCCTCATGATGGCCGTACACCCGGTCTTCGCCACGCTCCTTCGCCCAGCGACCATTACCATCCATAATAATGGCAATATGTTTTGGCAGCCGGGTCCTGTCAATTTCCTGGTAAATGTCCATACACTTCTGAGAATACCTCTTTAGAAAAGGTGGGCAAAGGTACAAAAATAGCGGCTTGTCTTATGTATCAAAATCGAGGGGTTGGAGTTTAACTACACTTTAACTGCATTGTCTATCTGTTCATTTTTAATGAATTGCAATGTTAGTCGTTTGGTAAGACAAATTGCTGCTTTGGCTCCTGAATTGTGTACATACAAAGATATGAGTGGTGAGTCGTTAGTGGTTCCGACAAAGCCCGAACACAGCAGAACCATGGTAGAGCCAGGCTAGGGTCAGGCTAGAGTCAGGCCAGAGTCAGACCTCGGTTAGAAATGTTCCGGACACATTCTTGACACATTCAGTATTGATTCAGTAATCATTCCGTATCGGTCACTTGCTGGTAATAGTTTTTGAGGCTGTTCCGGCAAGCGGATTACAGTCAAACTTTTCTGTTTTCTTCCTTTTATTCTTAGTCGAAACCTACCCGCATTTGGTGTTTTTTGAAATATTCGGACCAGGGTGGGCCAATTTCTCAACCTGCCGACATGGTATTGACAAGGTATCAACAAGGAGTCAACAAGGAGTTAACAAGGAGTCAACAAGGAGTCATCCCCCATTCTCGTTCGTCAAGATAATTGATGTTGTAATTGCATATGACGGGAAAAGCTGGTCCCGCATATTTGATGCCAAAGATTTTCTTTCCGCGCCAGGCGCGGTGTTGCTGTGTGTTGCGCAACAACAGCAATGGGTTTAGATGAAAAGGGTTTCTCAGTTTTGCAGGACAGATGACATCGTCCGACTCCTTCTGTCCCGGCTAACTCATCTTTGGAATCAATCATTTATCTTCGTCTTATGGTCACCAATTTGAGCTCAGGCAATTCCATTCTCTCTGAATGGGTCCGGGAGATCCGGGATACTGAATGTCATCAGGATCGTTTACGATTCCGAAGAAATCTGGAACGTATCGGTGAAGTTGCAGCCTATGAGATCAGTAAGCATCTACCATACAAAGAAGTGCTGGTTCAGACGCCTCTTGGTGAAGCCCGTTGTGTAGAGCTTGAATACCAACCTGTTCTCGCAACGATTCTACGTGCTGGCCTGCCACTCCACAACGGACTGCTCAATTATTTTGATAAAGCTGACAACAGCTTTGTTGCTGCTTATCGCAAGCATCACAGGGACGGAAGCTTCGAAATCGCTCAGCACTATGTCACAAGTCCCTCGCTGGAAGGGCGTCCGCTGATTCTGGCTGACCCCATGCTCGCTACTGGTGCCTCACTGGTACTGGCGCTACAGACTCTTACAGAGAATGAACGTCCCTCTCAGGTTCATATTGTAACTGCAATAGCCTGTACTGTTGGAATTGAATATGTAGAACGCAGGTTTCCAGAGGCGCATATCTGGACGGCAGACGTCGATGATGAACTTACAGCCAGAGGCTACATCGTGCCGGGATTGGGAGACGCCGGAGACCTGGCTTTTGGCGAAAAAAGCCAGTCCTGAAAGGCCAACCAGGGAATCTTAAATCCCTGTCTTGCATAATAATCAGATAATTCCTATTTTGGATGCAGAAATCAATTAAAACTACCTACAAAACGAATTTTCGATGAAGAAAATATTACTAGGACTTGGTGCGGCAATGGTGTTTTTCAGTGCTGCTAAGGCTCAGGACGTGCATTTTACCCAGTATTTTGCATCTCCATTGACGCTGAATCCTGCACTTACTGGTTTAACTGAATGTGATATTCGTCTCGCCGCAAATTATCGTACGCAATGGTATAGCGTGTCTGATAATCCATATACAACTGCTGCCCTGTCATTCGATATGGCAACAATGAAAGGAAAGCTCGCAAATGGCGATGCTGTTGGTGTAGGGCTTCTTCTGATGTATGATAAAGCGGGTATGGGCGCTCTTACAAACGTAACTGCCGGTGTATCTGCCGCCTATCATAAATCAATAGGCATGGAGAACAAGCACTATGTTTCACTGGGTGTTCAGGGTGCTCTAGTTCAGAAAAGCATAGATTGGAGCAAATTGAGTTTTGAAGACATGTTTGATCCGGGTACGGGTTATCCGATATTTCCAACCGGAGAACGCCCTCCCAATCGTGATTTAAACTACCCTGATTTCAACATCGGTCTTATGTATAGCGGTCGTGTTTCTGACTATGCAACTGCCTATGGAGGTGTATCGATATATCACCTCACAACACCAGTTGAATCTTTCCTTGCAAGCGGAGGCGGCTCTGAAGATCATCGCTTAAGCCGTCGTTATTCTGCCTATCTGGGTGGTTCTTTCGACCTGAACGAGAATATGGTGCTTTATGCCAGTGCGTTATATCAGGAGCAGGCTGCCGCCAGCGAGGTAATCCTGGGTGCTGCAACGGGCTTCGTATTGAATCCGGGTTTTGATTCAGAATTCTCTCAAAGCACCATTCTTTATCTCGGAGGCTGGTACCGCTACGGCGATGCCATTTCTCCCTATGTGGCTCTGGCCTGGTCAAAGATGCAGCTGGGAATTAGCTATGATGTAAACGTTTCAAGCTTTACACCGGCTACGAACGGTAACGGTGCTTATGAAATAAGCCTCACTTTCAATGGCTGTATCAACAAACGCGAGCGTGCACCTCAATACAATTTTGCTTGTCCTAAGTTTTAATTGATCATAACTACATTAAAAAAGGCTGCCCTCGGGCAGCCTTTTTTATAAGCCCTTCCCTTTACTTACAAATCTGTTTCCCCGCAGCGAAAAACGGTAAGGTAGAAAGGCATCCTCCTTAGCATAAGCAACACCCACACGGGTGCCAGATACAATATCGTGCTCCTGTATCAGAATGCCCTGGTTCTCAATTCTGATCTCCGGACCTTGAAGACTCAGCCCGGTATGATGTGTTCGGATGCCAAGCGCTTCACTTAATGATCCGGGACCCGCTGTTAGTTGAGGCTGTAGTTCGGTTTTTTTCCTTCGCCATAGCATGTGATCTATGCCCTCGAGTGGCTCCAGCCCCCTGACAAGTATGGCGTGCGGAATTCCGTCGTTGTTGGTAACAACATTGAATAAATGATGTATGCCATAACAGAGATATACATACGCAACTCCCCCGACACCAAACATCACCTCAGTTCTCGAAGTCCTCCGGTTGCCAAACGCATGAGAGGCACGGTCAATAGCGCCCGCGTACGCTTCGGTTTCGACAATTATTCCTGAAGTAAGAATTCCATCGAATTCAGTGACCAAAACCTTTCCTAATAAATCTCTGGCAATCTGCACCACATCCTCTCTTTGATAGAAATTCTCTGACAGCGTCATGCCGCAAATCTACCTAATCCAACCACTGAAGCTGTATTTTTACACGATGCTAAATCGCGCAAAGGTCATACTGATTCCTATCCCAATAGCTGAAGGTCAGAAGGATACGCTGTCATTGGCTGTTTCTTCAGCAACTTCAGATATCAAACATTATATGGTGGAGAATGTCAGGACTGCACGACGATTCCTGAAGTGGCTTCATCCCCAGATAGTTATTGATGAACTCGAATTCGCGGAGTTTGATAAGCATAAAGGTGCAGATCTGGAGGCTTTCAGACGGTGGCTGAAACAGGGTGCTACGGTTGGTGTTCTAAGCGAATCCGGGTGTCCTGGCATTGCCGATCCGGGAGCTGAAGTGGTTGCGATAGCTCAGGAACTGGATATCGAAGTAATCCCCCTTGTAGGGCCAAACTCCCTGATTCTGGCCCTGATGGCTTCAGGCCTCAATGGTCAGCGCTTCGCTTTCAATGGATATCTGCCCGTAAAAGAACCAGCACGCACTCAGAAGATTAAGCAACTGGAACAGGTGTCAAAAAAGGAACAACAGACACAGATTTTTATAGAAACACCCTACAGGAATAATCAGATCCTTGAGGACTTGTTGCGCCATTGTAATCACGCTACACGAATTTGTATCGCTCAGAATCTTACTGCCTCAGATCAATGGATCAAAACCAAAAGGGTAGGAGACTGGAATAAAAAAATGCCCGCGCTGAATAAAGTGCCTACGGTCTTTCTGATCCAGGCAGAGTAATCTTTATTACTTCACTTTCCGCCCCTTCCACTGGTAAACGCCAATAAAACCTAATAGACCGGCAAGAATGATATAAATAATATGCAGTGGCTGCAGAAGGGCAAACCATTGTAATTCCCTTTGCTTTTTATAGAAGTTTGCAACAGGCAAAAGGAAGTATAGTTCTACGGCTGTTTTCACCAGAAACATTCCAATCAATACCTTCAGGTAATTCGCATTGAAAAAACACAAGGCTGCTGCAACGAGAAAGGAGAGATTGAAAAGGTACACCAATACCAAAACGAGTGTCAGCGCGTGATCTTTATACTTGCCGGACTTAGACGCCCAACGGATACGCTGATTCAAAAAGCCCAACCAATCAGGTTGCGGAGCCGTTTCTACTATCGCAACGGCAGATTTCAGATAATGAATCTTCCCGGGGAAATGCATCTGCATTTTGTTCATCAAAAGGTAGTCGTCCCCCGAGGCCAGATGATCTATTCCTTTATACCCACCAACTTCTTCAAAAGCCTTCCTGCTAAAAGCCAGATTCGCTCCGTTGCTCATGCTTCCCAGACCCAGCTGACCCGATGCTGCCGTAATTCCCTGCATACTTAAAAAGTCAAGCGACTGAAACAATGACAACAACCCACCGGAATGTTGATAGCTTACAGGTCCTGCTATCATCACGGACCCTTTTGTCTCAAAACAAAATGCATGCTCCCTGAGCCATGCAGATTGTACTATACAGTCCGCGTCCGTTGTTACAATAAGCTCACCCGTACTGTAGGCTATGCCGGTCTCGAGAGCCTTCTTTTTATAAGAATTGAGCGCACCGCCTTCTAATACCTCGCTGAGCCTGATAACTTTTACATTCTCGAAGCGACTCGCAAGCACCCAGGTGTTGTCAGTTGAATGGTCGTCAACCACCACAATTTCAAGTAGCGCTCTGGGATAGTCTGTATCAAAAATTGATTGTATGCAAGCGGCAATATTGGCTTCCTCATTCCTCGCAGGTACAATAACGCTGACCCTGGTCTTCGGCTGAAAATGCTCCGGTGTACGATTGGTAGCAGCCAGATCCCACCCGCGGGCATAAGCCAGCATCAGGCCGGTATAAAGGAATAGGAGGATCCAGATGAATATCGTTAGAATCAGCATGTTCCGGTAATCAGGCATCGAGCCATCTGAGGTAATGTTTCCGAATCAAATACCCGATGGCCTTTGTCAACAACGAATAACTGCACAGTCGCCAGGTCTTTCTTAAACCTCTTCGCATGCAATACTGGTATGATGCGATCAAAGGCACCCATAAATATAAAAACCGGGAGATGATGTTTTCTGACCTGGGTTCGTAACCGACGCATATTAGGCACAATCAGGCTCATGGACGGCCAAACCCTTAGCAGAAACCGACGATCATTCTCCGACTCCAGGTAGTACATAGCAAACCGATACCGCGACGGATCGACCCATTGCTTTTTATGAAGCCAGTCTACCATCTTAATGTATCGACGGGTATCGGTCAGAAAGCTTCTGAAAATTTTCTTTCCAATAAGGGTCTTAGTAACAAAGTAGTATAAAGGGTTAAATACAAGTCCATCCGAAGCGATCAGCAGCACTTTATCAACCATCTGGGGCAGAAGCTCCACTATCGTCAGGCAAACTCGCCCGCCCATACTATAACCTGCAAGTGCAATCTTGTCGGTCCCAAATAGTTCAGCCGCTCTCAGTACTAACGACCGAAGCTCCTCTTTATGCAAAAGATGTCCCTCCGGCCATTTGCTCTTTCCGTGGTGCGGCAGATCAAAGCTCAGGATAGTAAAATCCCCGCCCAGATGCCGTTCAAACGGAGCAAAAATGGTAGCCTGGTTCCCATATCCATGAAATGCCAGCAGCAGTCGGCTACCGGAACCATAGCGCCGGTAATGGAGCTGACCACCATCGAAGGATATATAACCTGATTCAGGAACACGCATGGTGCGTAAATATAAAATCCTCACCGGGATTGGCATCAAAATTTATCAGAACACTATCTCCTTTATTCGGTAGATTTAATTACCAAACTTCATCGTATGAGCTCGACAAGTTCCGCACAGGTACAAGGTGGCGGTTTCCTGGTAACTGATTATGATTTGAATCAGATATTCACTCCCGAAGATTTCAGCGAGGAACAGCGTATGATCCTCGAAATGTGTGATGATTTCCTGGAGAAGGAGGTTCTGCCCAATGTAGAAGCCCTGGATAGACAGGAGTCAGGGCTCATGGAACAACTCCTGAACAAGGCAGGCGAGCTGGGACTTTTAGGTGCTGCCTTTCCGGAAGATCTCGGTGGTCTGGGGAAGGATTTCGTTACAGCTACTCTGATCAATGAACGTCTTGGGGGTGGACACTCCTTCGCAGTCGCAATGGCAGCTCACAATGGCATCGGTTCATTACCCATCCTGTATTTCGGAACGGACGAACAGAAACAGCATTATATACCACGTTTGGCCAGCGGAGAAATGAAAGGCGCATATGCACTAACCGAACCGGGGTCTGGTTCAGATGCTTTGGGTGCCAGAACTACAGCAACACTCACCGCGGATGGAAAATTCTACCTTCTGAACGGCCAGAAGATATGGATCACGAACGCCGGTTTTGCAGATGTTTTTACGGTGTTCGCAAAGGTAGATGGCGATAAGTTTACGGCTTTCATCGTCGACCGGAATACGCCAGGACTGACCATCGGTGAAGAAGAACACAAAATGGGCATCAAAGGGTCCAGTACCCGCCCACTGTTTTTTGAAGACTGTAAGGTTCCGGCAGGTCAGTTGTTGGGTGAAGTGGGTAGAGGCCACATCATTGCTTTCAATATTCTGAATATCGGTCGACTTAAATTGTGTGCTGCGGCATTAGGTGGCGCTAAACAAGCTCTGGCCGGTACCATCAGGTATGCGAAGAACAGGGAGCAATTCAAGACCAGCATCGCCAATTTCGGGGCCATTCAGCACAAACTGGGAGAGATGATCATCCGCACCTTCGCCGCGGAATCAGTCCTCTACAGGACTTCTGGCTGGATTGACTCTATGGAACAGCAACTCACATCCGGTGGAAAGCCCCATAATGAAACGCTGCTGGCCGCGGCAGAAGAATTTGCTATCGAATGTGCCATGCTCAAGGTCATCGGTTCCGAAGCGCTCGATTATGTCGTGGATGAAGGGGTGCAGATCCATGGAGGCAATGGGTTTATGGATGATTATAACATCTCGCGTTCTTACCGGGATAGCCGAATCAACCGCATCTTTGAAGGGACCAATGAGATTAACCGGTTGCTAACGCTGGACATGTTTCTGAAGCGCGCCATGAAGAACCGGGTTAATCTAATGGGTCCGGCTCTGTCGGTTTCGAAGGAACTGATGAGCATACCTGATTTCAGTAGTGATGACCAGCCCTTTTCAGAGGAATTAAAGGCGGTCAGAAATTTCAAAAAGGCCATCTTATTATCTGCGGGCGCTGCAGTTCAGCGCCTGGCCATGAAGATCAGCGATGAACAGGAGATTCTGCTCTATCTGGCCGATATGTTAAATGATGCCTTCCAGGCCGAAAGTATGCTCCACAGGACTATCAAAATGCAGGAAAACAATCATCCACACTCGGCACTGGCTTTGGACGCAACGAGGGTATTTCTCGCTGATGCCGCAGACCGAATACTTCACGCAGGTAAGAATGCGGTCCAGTCCTTCGCAGAAGGCGATGAACAGCGGATGTTACTCATGGGCCTCCGCAGATTCACCAAACTGACACCGTTCAATACCAAAGAGGCTCGCAGAAGGCTGGCTAAGTCAGCGATCGACCGGGAATCATATATCTTCTCGTAATCAGTTTCCTGTTATGATTAGTTTACCCGTTCTGAAACTGCCATCATTGAGCTGAGCCTGAAAATAATACGCACCCGCAGGTACTCCACGAAGGGCCACAGTGACAACGGGCTTATCGGCACTCACCTCATCAGCCAGCCTGCCGTCAACACTGAAGATCCGGATAGTGGATCCTGTTTTGAATACCCCCGAAAATTTAACCATATCCTTCGCAGGATTAGGATACACATCAAAAGATATTCCGGATGGTTCGTCAGCAATGGAAGTGGTATTCTGACAAATAGTATAGACAATGCCTCCGGTGTCTGTTAGTCCCTGATGGAAACCAGCCGTACTCCCATCCAGCCACTGCAGGGCGATAGACGTCGACGACCAGCTTGCAGCAGTAATCGGCGGTACCTGAAGGCTATCAAAACACCAGGTTCCGCCGTCCCCATCGGTCTTTATAAAAAGAAGATCCTCCATGCCTCCTGTATATTGTACGGTGCCAAGTATACCATAACCACCGGAAAGTGTTGTCACTACACGGTTCGGTACTTGTTGACTTGAATGCTCATTATAGGTGCGGCTCCAGCTAACATTGAAAGCGGTATCCAGCAAACACAGCCAGGTTTTCAGATCATAGGGTTTGTAACTACTGGACACACCACTCATTACAAAGCCTGAGCCGGCCACTTTCTGAAGCGTGTATCCGATATCTGTTCCGTT
Source organism: Bacteroidota bacterium (assembly GCA_023409975.1). Taxonomy (GTDB): domain Bacteria; phylum Bacteroidota; class Bacteroidia; order Chitinophagales; family Chitinophagaceae; genus JAFIGV01. The sequence continues at coordinate 22,884 of JAEYQO010000005.1, forward strand.
TCCACCCAGGCTCTTTACCATGTTCAAAGTTCCGTTTGCGTCTAATTTCAACAGGTTCAACTGGTAGTCACTAGTGCTGAGGTCACGGGTATTCGTGAGAACAGTAAAACCGCCACCCGCGTTTTCAACTACAGAAGCAGCCACGTTCTCATTGGTGTCGCCATATGTTTGCTCCCAGAGGATATTACCTCCAAAATCAAGATAAAGCATGAGAATATCCGAAGCTGTAGATCCTGACAGGATATTTCCTGCCAGAATATAGCCGTTGTCCGCAATCTTAAGATCCACGGCGTATTCGTCAGCTAAGGTACCGTAGGATCTGGCCCAGTTGGTCAAACCATTGGGATCAGTCTTTACAAGGTAAAGATCAGATCCGCCAACGCTGGGTTGCACCGTAGAGCCGCCTATCACAAATCCATCGTCTGCGGTTTGGTGTACGGCACTACCACTGCCCAAAAGCGATCTGCTCCACAGCAGTTCACCACTGCTGTCTGTCCGGACAAGTAACATGTAGTCGTCCTGGGTAGCGATCTCCCGATAATTTGCTAGTAACAAAAAGCCCTTGTCTTTGGTCTGAATCACCGCTTGAGTTTTTTCATCAGTATCTGGTTCTCCATAAACTTTTGTCCAAAGTATAGCGCCGTTACTATCCGTTCTGATCAGATAGGCGTCTCCACCAAATAGCCCGGAACTATAGCTTTGTGTAGAACCAGCAAGAATAAATCCTCCGTCCTGAGTCGCATAAAGCCCAGCGCCGGTTTCGTTGTTTGTTCCTCCATAGGCCTTTTGAAACAAAGAGTCGGTTACTTGTGCAGCGGCAGGATGGCAGGCCAGCGAAAAAAGGATAATGGTGCAGAGGCGTTTCATCGGGCTAATTTATGAAATAGCTGATGCAAGGGAGGTTGTTACAGTTTTTACGAAGCAAAAAAAGGCTGACACATTAAGTGCCAGCCTTTTGAAGCAAATATTTTACTGCTTATCTGCCGTTCTTCTTGTCTATGATCGCACCGATACCAGTTCCGGCACCAGCACCCAGTACACCACCAATAGCGGCACCCACGCCACGGTTACGCTTGTTGATGATGGCACCGGCGGCAGCTCCGGCACCAGCTCCGATAACCGCACCTTTAGCCTTGGCACTCCATCCTTTCTTTTCTTCTACTGGCGCAGGCGCAGGGGTTTCGTACACAGGTGCAGGAGCCTCATACACAGGAGCAGGGGCTTGCGCAATACCACCTCCGCTGCTGCTACCAGAGGAAACGGAACCAGCTCCGCTATTGTTGGAAGATGTCGATTTCCTGGCGGTAGCTTTCTTCTTTGTGACCGTCTTCTTTACCGCTTTTGGCGCTTCCGCTACAGTGATCACCTGCGGTATTGAGAACTGCATACGGTTTAGCTCGTTCATCGAATCGATGACCTGCTGACGAACCATTTCAAGTTTTAAAGAATCGATCGTTCGTTGACTCGCCTGCAGAGCCGTTTCCTTATCACTGGGTCCGGTACTGCAAGAGGCAAATATCGTGAGAGCGGCCAGGGTCAACATTGGAAATAACTGTTTCATAAAAATCTGATTTATTAGCGTTAGTATTTGATTTCAGGGGGTAAGTGCCATTAGCATGCCAAACTGGAAATTCAACCTCTTCCATATCTTTCATTTTTACTTACTTTAACAGATCTGAATTCAAATAATGTAAGCTATGGATCACTTCTTTCAGGTAAGAGATGTTTTTAATAAAGGAGCTGGCCTATACGAGGAAAAGTATATGGATATCTCGCCATATCATCAGTCTCTCGATGTAGTGTTGGAAAGGCTCCCCCAGAGAGCTGAGGTATTAGACGTCGGTTGTGGTCCGGGCAACATCAGTCGCTACCTTATTACTCATCAGCCTCACCTAAGGGTCCTCGGTATTGATATTGCACCGCGTATGCTCGAACTGGCGGCCAGAAATAACCCTACCGCTGAGTATCAGCTTTTGGACTGCAGGGACATCGTGAAGCTGAACAAAATTTTTGACGGTATAGTGTGTGGTTTTGTACTGCCGTACCTGTCCACTTCCGAAATCTGCACATTCATAAAAGAGGCAAAGACTTTGCTGTCCCCGGGAGGAATCGTGTATGTTAGCTTTATGGAGGGAAGGTATGCCGATTCGGGCTGGGTTACCTCCGCAACAGGTAGCAGTCTGTATATCTGTTATCACGAACCCCAGTGGATATCAGAAGTATTTCAACTTGAAGGCTTTCTTGAAATTTTTTCTGAAACGATCGATCCGGCGCCTGGGAGTTCAGCCAGTGATGTTGTTTCCGTGTACCAGTTATTATAATCATGTAATGACTCTGACCATGCAGGTAACATCTTCTTCATGATACCATTCAACGCAGTAACCCCCAGGATCGATCTCCGGGAGGCGGATGAGCTCCTGAAATGTTTGCCCTATAGCTTCTATCTGGTTTCTGAATCCTGCAATTTGCTTTCCCGTGTAGTCCCCGCTTTCCAGTTTCATTCTCTCCAGTTCGGAATGTGTATGATCTGTAGGTAACACTTCCGCAGCCGCCCAATACTGGATCTGAGAACCCTCAGGACGCGATAATCCAAAGTATCGACGCTCACGCTGAAAAGGTATGATACTATGTAATGCCTGATGTGCTTTCAGCACACCTTCAGGAAATTTTTCTGCCCGGACCACAAATAGTTGTACTGGCTTTTCAAGAATAATTTGCTCCATAATCGAAATTTATGGAGCAAATCTACCTTGCCTGAACGTGCAGCTCATATGATAATTGCGACATTTAAAGGGTCGTTTGCGACAGCCCTTAGTTAGTCATGCTGAGCTTGTTCAAGACGATATTCCTTAAGTATTCGCCATAACCCGACTTCGCATAGGTTTCAGCATGTTTTTGCATCAGTGTTTCATCGATCCAGCCTTTATGATAGGCAATCTCCTCTATGCAACCAATCTTCAGTCCCTGGCGTTTTTCAATCACTTCGATAAACTGACCCGCCTGAATCAGCGAATCAAAGGTGCCGGTATCCAGCCAGGCAGTACCGCGGTCCAGCACGCCCACTTCCAGTTTGCCCATCTCCAGATAGGTCTTGTTGATGTCCGTTATCTCAAGCTCACCACGTGGCGAGGGCTGAATGTTTTTCGCTATCTCCACCACCTGGTTGTCGTAAAAGTAGAGACCGGGAACAGCAAAGTTGGACTTGGGTTGCGTGGGCTTCTCCTCAATGGACAATACTTTGTTATTACTGTCAAATTCCACCACACCATAGCGCTCAGGATCGTTAACCTGATAGGCGAAAACTACAGCACCATCAGGATTGATCTTATTACCCAGCAGAGTGCCCATGCCTGAACCGTAGAAGATATTGTCTCCTAGTATGAGTGCGACGGGATCATTACCAATAAAGTCCTCACCAAGAATAAAAGCCTGTGCCAATCCCTCGGGCCTGGGCTGAACCACATACTCAAATCGGCAACCCACCTGAGACCCGTCGCCCAGCAGCTTCCTGAAAGCAGGCTGGTCCTCCGGTGTCGTAATGATCAAAACCTCATTAATTCCTGCCAGCATCAGCGTAGAAAGCGGGTAGTAGATCATGGGCTTGTCATAAACCGGCATGAGTTGTTTGCTGACGGCGATGGTCAGAGGATATAAACGAGTGCCGGAGCCACCGGCTAATATAATACCTTTCATTGATTAAGATTGTGTAGTTGGTGAGTTGGTGAGTTGTGTAGTTGTTTGCCTGGGTGTTGATAGGCCATTGTCAGTTCTAATCATGTATGCTTTGTACAATTTGTTCAACTGATTCGTGATTTTTTCAATTTCAGTTCTGGTGCTCTGGTACTGGTGCTCACTAATGAGCTCTAGATCTACGGACACAGTTAAACACGCAATTACTTCTCCTGCACTACTGTATGCCTGGTTAATAAAGCGGGCCTTATCTTTCGAGTTTGCCCGGTTAGCACCCTCAGCTATGTTAAGGTTTATGCCTATTACTGCCCGCCTTAGCTGATTGGTTAGTCCAAATGTCTCGGATTTGGGAAAAGCTGATGTTAGACTGTAAATATTCTTGATCAATACTCGTGTGTTTTGCCAAACATCGAGTTTTTCGAAGCTATACAAGTGCATATTTGATTCGGTTTATTGGTCTATACTTATTTAAAAATTAACGCACCATCTAAACAGCTAAACAACAACAACTACACGAATAAACGAATAAACGGCTCAACATCAAGAATACTGTCCTTCATAATACTTCTTATACTCCCCGCTGGTTACATTAGCTAGCCACTCTTCATTCTGCAAATACCAATCGATTGTTGCGCTCAGGCCTTCTTCGAAGGTAACCGAAGGTTTCCAGCCCAGCTCCTTGTTGATCTTGGTTGCATCTATCGCATAACGGCGGTCATGTCCCGGGCGGTCTTTAACATAAGAGATCAGCTGTTCTGAGGTGCCAGGCTCCCGTCCCAGCTTCTCATCCATCTGTTTGCATAGCAGTTTGATCAGCTCTATATTCTGCCATTCATTAAAGCCACCAATGTTGTAGGTCTCACCATCCTTTCCCTCATGAAACACGAGGTCGATCGCCCGGGCATGGTCAACTACATAAAGCCAGTCGCGGGTGTATTTGCCATCTCCGTAAACCGGTAGTGGTTTATCGTTCCTGATATTGTTAATGAATAAAGGGATTAGTTTCTCCGGAAACTGGTTAGGCCCGTAGTTATTGGAGCAGTTGGTGATCACGAACGGCAGCTTATAACTATTGCCATAGGCGCGCACAAGGTGATCAGAAGCTGCCTTGGAAGCAGAATAGGGCGACTGCGGATCGTAAGGAGTAGTCTCCAGGAAAAAGCCGGTATCACCCAGCGATCCATAGACTTCATCAGTAGAGACATGATAGAAGCGCTTTCCTTCAAAATTGCCCGCCCAGTATTCACGGGCTGCATTGAGCAGGTTGGCGGTGCCGATCACGTTTGTTTCGATAAAGACGTTAGGGTCTTTGAGGGAGCGATCCACATGGCTTTCTGCAGCCAGATGGATGACCGAATCAATCTGATGCTGCTGGAATATCTCGTTCATCGCAGCCGCATCGCGGATATCTGCTTTTACGAAGGTGTAATTGGCAGCACGCTCAATATCGACCAGGTTTTCAAGATTGCCGGCATAGGTAAGCGCATCGAGATTAATGACATGGTACGAGGGGTATTTTTCGACAAATAGCCTCACCACGTGCGAGCCTATAAACCCGGCGCCGCCGGTAATCAGTATGTTTTTCTTCATGTTATCAGTTTTGGGCGCCAATCATATATGATTGGTTGCAAAAATACGCCGGCGCTAAAATAAGAATCCTAAATAGTTGTTAGTGAACGCTTCCTTTCCAGGGCGCATACTAACAGAAGAGGTGCTTTAACATTGCGTTAACATAAATGGGAGAGGTTATTGGTTTTAGAGGGTCATACAGCTGTAAAATTTTTCAGGATTTTAAAATTGGTGATGATGAGATATTTATTAAATACCGCGGCGGGGCTGGTTTTGCTTGTGCTGGGTCTGACCCTTGCCCCCGTCCAGAGTGCAAAGGCGCAACCGGGAGCGGCGGTTAGCTTCCAAATGTTCTACGACCAGCTTGCACCACACGGGCAATGGATCGACGATCCGGACTATGGGTATGTATGGGCACCTTCGGTTGGCAGGGACTTCCGTCCTTATTACTCCGGTGGTCGTTGGGCTATGACAGAATATGGTAATACCTGGGTTTCTGATTATGACTGGGGTTGGGCGCCTTTTCACTATGGAAGATGGACGCTGAACCCGTTCTATGGATGGGTCTGGATCCCGGGGATGGAGTGGGGGCCCGCCTGGGTTAGCTGGCGCCACGGAGGAGGCCACTATGGCTGGGCACCTTTAGGTCCGGGCATCAATATCAATATTAATATCGGTGGTGGCTACTATGCTCCAAATGATTGGTGGGTGTTCATTCCGCAGCGATATATTTATCAACCTTCCTACTATTCCCGATGGAGAGGTCCATCTTATAACACGACCATTATCAATAATACAGTTATTATCAATAATATCCATAACAACAGGTATGTCTATGGACCACGGAGAGACCATGTGGAACGTTATTCCGGTCAGCGTGTTAATGTGTACGACATCAGGGACTCCCAGAGACCAACCGGAGGTCGTTTGCGTAACTCATCCGTAGAGCTGTATCGTCCGCAGGTAAGACATGCTTCCAACAGCAGATCTGAAGCTCCTCGAAACGTGGTCCGGACTCGTCAGCCGATTAGAGAGCATAGCCAGGAGTTCGAACGCCGGAATAATATTGCTCGCGGGTCTGATGCCGGAACCAGAAACGCCCGTCAGCCTCAGACAGAAAGGCGCGAGGCTGTCCATCAGCCGGCCACTCGGGCAAATGCCGGTCGCGAATTGCCCGTGAATCAACAAGGAAATCAAAGAAGTCAGCGTGCGGCTGAATCTAATCGCGCTAGTGAGCGGATAGCAACACAGCGACAGGAAGCGCAACGTCAGCAGGTACAGCGTCAGCAGGCTCAGCGGGAGCAGGCCCGGCGCGATCAGGTACAACGCCAGCAGGCAGAAAGAGATCAACGGCAACGTTCACAAGCTGTAGAACGCCAACGTCTGGCTCAGGACCGGAATATGCAGATGCAACGCCAGCGTGCAGAACAACAACGCAATGTTCAACAGCAAAGGCAGCGAATGGAACAGCAGAGGAGCCAGCAAATGCAACGCCAGCAAATGCAGCGTCAGCAAATGCAGCGCCAGCAGAGAGCAGCCCCACAGGCTCCCCAAAGAGAATGGCGCAGGCCAGAGCCTCAGCGGATGGAAAGGCAACAGCGCCCTCAGATCCAGCGACACCAAAGTGCCGCACCTCAGCAAAGAACGGCTGCCCCACGGCCCTCACGGCCAGCTCCCGGCGACAGAAGAAGGTAATTAGTTCGTTTTGTGGTTATATAAATGAAAACAGCTCCTGCAAGGGAGCTGTTTTCATTTGCTTAAATAAAATTGCTAGAATGGAGTATCATCATCCTGCTGCCCCTGAGAAGGTTTTTTGAAGGGTGCAGAAAGATCGTCATCGTCAAAGGTGAAATCGTTTGCTTTCGAAGGTAGTGTTTGAAAACCACCAGGTATAAACATCTTAGAACCTCCGAAATCACTAAGGTCCCGGTTACGCAGACCGGCATGAGGATTATCATGCTGTCCACCACCTAAACCAGCGCCTGATGGGTTGGATCCTCCAAAATTACCACCACCGCCAAAATTACCGCCACCACTGAAGTTGCCGCCTCCGCCTCCAAATCCGGGAGCGGGACCAAATCCTCCAAAGTTGTCTTCTTCCAGATCTACAAACTTCTGATACTCTTTTATAAACCGAACTTTTACAGTATCAGTAGATCCGCTACGGTTTTTAGCTATATGAACGTGGGTTTCTCCTTCTATCGGATTGCCCATTTCATCATTGTTAATGCCATAATACTCCGGACGGTAAAGGAACATTACCATATCTGCATCCTGCTCAATCGCACCAGATTCACGAAGGTCAGAAAGCTGCGGTACTTTCGATTCCTTCCGCGATTCAACAGAACGGTTCAACTGCGACAGGGCAATAATCGGAATCTCAAGCTCCTTAGCAAGCGATTTCAGGTCACGGGATATCTTCGAAATCTCCTGCTCCCGGTTCCCTCCCTTATTGATATCCGCTTGCATTAATTGCAGATAATCGATGATAATCATCTGAATATCATGCTTTTGTTTCAGTCGTCTCGCTTTCGCTCTGAGCTCAAAAATGTTCAGCGCTGCCTGGTCATCAAGGTATATCTGTGCTGTTGCCAGCTTATTCATCCGCTGCGTCATCTGTATAAACTCATGCTCCTGCATCCGGCCCTTGGTAATGGCATCCATACTTACCTCAGTGGTGGCAGCAAGCATCCTTTTAACAAGCTCGCCAGCTCCCATCTCCAGGGAGAAGAATGCCACCGGATAAGGCTTTCCGGTATGCATCGCCGCATTCATGGCAAGGTTTAGACAAAAAGCGGTTTTACCGACAGCCGGACGGGCAGCAACAATGATCAAAGCATTCTTCTGCCAGCCTGAGGTCAGTTTATCCAGGTGCTTGAAGCCTGTTGGTACACCTGTTACATCTTCCTGCTTGTTCTTTGCTTCTTCAATATCACGAACGGTGGTAACGAGTACTTCCTTTAAACTTTTAAAGTTTTTTCTCAGGTGTTTATCGGTGATTTCATAAAGGTTGGATTCTGCCTTATCCAACAGGTCAAATACATCCGTGCTGTCCTCATAAGCTTCAGAAATAACGTTTCCGGAAATACGGATCAGCTCCCTCTGAATAAATTTCTCCATCACTATACGCGCATGTGCTTCAACGTGCGCGCTCGAAACCACGCTCATGGTAAGGCGCGTGAGGTAATAGGCACCTCCTACCAGTTCCAGCTCATTGGACTTGCGCAGCTCATCCGTAACGGTAAGCAGATCCACCGGCATCCCTTTGTCAAATAGTCTTCTTACTGCCGAGTAAATCTTTTGGTTGGCATCTACGTAGAAACAGTCTTCACTCTGAATAATCTCCAGAACCTCAGCAAGTTTGTCCTTCTCAAGCATGATCGCTCCCAGTACAGCTTCTTCCAGTTCTGTTGCCTGAGGGGGGACCTTCCCATAGACCAGGGTCGTAAGGTCTGGTTTTCGGGATCGTGTGTTACCAAATTCTTTCTTAATGTTTACGGCCATTGCTTAGGGACAGTTGTGCGTTAATGAAGTACAGTCTTTTTTTGCCTTCTCTCCGGAGGATTTCTGATCACATTTAACCGGGTAAGCTAATGTGTTAAGTCATCATTAAGAGCTCCGGAAAACTGGCAGGAGGACGAATGTAGCACGAAAATCGAGTTCCGGGTCAGCCAGAAAAAAATATCTTTTTTTGCCTTGTTTCCACCAGTTATACACAGCATATGAACAGAGACTTTACAAATGCGCCGGGGTTATCCACATTCAAAGTTAGTTCTAAACGCTAATCCACACAATGTCCAGAAGTCGCTGTAGATAAATGAAGCTGAGCCGGATTTTTTTTAGAGGATGCAATTTGCTATTATGATAGGCTATCTTTACACCAAAATTCCTGCAGTTTAATGATCATTTCCTACCAGTGGTTACTGGATTACCTGCCTGAGCCTTTACCTCTCGATGAACTGACAAATATTTTGACCGCTATCGGACTGGAAGTAGAGGCCGTGGAAACTGCCGAAGCCATACGCGGAAGCCTGGAAGGCCTGGTGATCGGTGAAGTACACTCCTGCCAACAACACCCCAATGCAGATAAATTAAGAATAACAACTGTCGATACAGGCAGTGGAGATCTCCTCAATATTGTATGTGGAGCACCAAATGTTGCTGCGGGTCAGAAGGTGGTCGTAGCCCCGGTCGGAGCGACCGTATATCCTATTGAGGGTGAGCCGTTTAAAATAAAAAAGGCAAAGATCCGTGGAGAGGAAAGCCAGGGCATGATATGTGCCGAAGACGAGATCGGACTCGGTAAAGGCCACGAGGGTATCATGGTATTGCCTCCGGATGCAGTTCCCGGCACTTTAGCCAGAACTTACTTCGCAATTCCGGAACCCGACCAGGCCATCCATATCGGACTCACACCAAATCGTTCGGATGCTATGAGCCATATCGGTGTAGCCCGCGATGTATGTGCCTACCTCAGTCACCATAGGGCTCGCCGGTTCCAGGTGCAACTGCCAGAGTCTACGCTTCCTGAAGCCAGCACCAGCAGAGAGATACCAGTATCGGTAGAGGCTCCAGAGGCCTGCCCGCGATACGCAGGAATTACAATCACTGATATCAGAGTAGCACCCTCCCCGGACTGGTTGCAAAGGAGATTGCAAGCCATCGGTGTTCGCTCGATCAATAACGTGGTGGATATCACCAACTATGTTTTGCATGAATTCGGTCAACCCCTGCATGCTTTCGACGCCGACAAGATCTCAGGTAATGAGGTTCGCGTCAGGTTCCAGGAAGAAGGTACGGGGTTTCTGTCTCTGGACGGTCAGGAAAGAACTCTACTCGCAAAGGATCTGATGATCTGCGATGCCAGGGGTGGAATGTGCATCGCAGGTGTTTTCGGTGGGGCTAACAGCGGTGTCACCGACCAAACCACAGCGATTTTCCTTGAAAGCGCCTGGTTCGATCCGGTACATATCAGGCGAACCTCAATGCACCACGGTCTGAGAACAGACGCAGCTACGCATTTTGAAAAAGGGGTAGACATAGAACAGGTCATTCCCGCTCTGAAAAGAGCTGCCAGTCTCATTTGTTCCATTACAGGTGCAAATATCGCTTCAGGGATTACGGATCTGTACCCAGGCAGACTGGAACAAAAAGAGGTGAGACTCAGCTATAACTTTATTAATAAACTCAGCGGTAAAACATACGATCCAGCCGCTGTAAGAAGCATACTGGATTCACTGGGCTTTGGAATTATCAGCGAAACTGGCGAAGAACTGGTCCTGAAAGTTCCTTCTAATAAAACAGATGTCAGTCAGCCCGCCGATATTGTTGAAGAAGTGCTCAGGATCGACGGTCTCGATCATATCCGTATCCCTGAAAAACTGAACATTAGCTTACTCCCCGTTCAGGAAGGCGACCGGCCATTGAGAGAGAAGCTCGCCGGACAGCTCTGCGGCCAGGGCTTTCAGGAACTGGTCACAAATTCAATAGTCAACAGTAAGTATTATCCGGAACGGACCGATCTGGTAAGAATGCTGAATAGCCTGAGCAGTGAACTGGATGTTCTCAGACCTTCCATGCTGGAAAGTGGGCTCGAGGTAATCCAGTATAACTGCAACAGAAAAAATCAGGACCTCCTTCTCTTTGAATTCGGAAATATCTACCAGCGCCGGGAAGATGCTTTCTATGAAGAACCTCAATTGGCTCTTTGGGTAACCGGACAGGTCCGGTCCGCTCACTGGGATCAGAAAGCTGATCCGGCAGACCTGTATTTTCTGAAAGGGATCATCAAAAATCTCCTGCTCCGTGGTGGTATTCCTCAGGTAAAAATGGATGTCAGAGAGGATACCTTTCAGTGGCTGTATAAAAACCAGCCGCTTTGCAGCGTAAAGGCTGTTGAACGGAAGGTTCTGGATAGCTTCGATATCAAACAGGATGTATGGTTTGGCTGCATTCACTGGCCCGTCTACCTTCAGGCTGAAAGTGCCCGGAAACTGCGTTATATGGAAGTACCACGTTTCCCCGCCGTTCAGAGAGACCTGGCAATCGTACTCGACAAGGCTGTTTCTTATCAGCAGCTGGAAGAAGCCACATTATCATTAAAGCTGAACGCTCTAAAGGATATCAGCCTCTTCGATGTATTTGAAAGCGAAAAACTGGGTCCCGGGAAGAAGTCCTATGCTTTAAGTTATACCTTTCAGTTAGAAGACCGGACTTTGACGGATGGTGAAGTAGAGCAGCTGATGCAGCAACTCATCGGAAATTATAAGTCCAGACTTCAGGCACAAATAAGAGAATAGCTATGCAGGAACTGCAGCTGCTGAATACGCGAATCGAATTGCTCCTGAAGCGCTATGCCGCACTTCAGGACGAAAACAATCGCCTGAAGTCCACCATCGCCGAACAACAGGAACAAATCGAAGGACTGAACAAGAAGCTTGTGGTGCTGGAGGAACATCTCGTATCAGCCCAGGATGCAAAAAAGTCGATGGGTACTCAGGAAAAAGATCAGATCCGTCAACAACTGGATCAGGTGATTGAGGAGATAGATAAAATCTTAGGCACATTGAATGATTAGGTCAGCACTCCTACTATTAGTTTCTTTCTTTGCGTTTACTGCCTGCGAGCAGCAAAGGGATCCTTGTCTGGAACCTAAACTGGTTTCTCTCAAGATCGCTGCCCTTAGGGTGCTTCCGGATTCGAGCTTCACGGATACGCTGGTCCCAAAGCCCTACTGGACAGCTCTCGCAGATTCCCCTTTCACAATTGCCTTTCCACCCAGAAGCAATCGCTTCGGACTGATTCTTTCGCCACACACCGATAGTTGCAGATACCTGTTCTATCCGGATAGCCTCACTAGTCTTCCGGATACAGTCACGTTTCTTTATAACCGGGAACTGGAGTTCCTGTCAAATGCCTGCGGATTTACCTGGTTCTTCCAGCTAAAAGATATCAGAACGACTCGTAGACATCTCGACTCCGCCAGGATTATTGATGCAGAAGTAAATCAGAATGCTAGCACACCGGAACATGTACAGATTTATATGTAGCCTGCTGACCATGCTGTTGATGTTGCCTGCCTTTGCGCAGGATAGCACCGATGTGAATGCTATATCGTTGGTGAAACCGGAACAACGTCAACTCCGCATCGGCATGGACCTGAGCAGGATCGTCATGAATACGCTCGTGGATAATCGCTACAGCTATGAATTTCTGGCGGACTACAGTCTGCCTAAGGAAGTTTATGCGGTGTTGGAAGCAGGTTTTGGCGGTTCCGATATTGATTACCCAGATCTCAAATACACAAGCAGCAATTTTTTCGTAAAACTGGGGGTGGATAGAAGTATGCTCCAACGCCTGTTCCCCTCCGACTGGGATCAGCTGATCGTGGGGTTCCGGTATGGGGTAGGGGTCATCAATCGCTCAGAAGCAGCCTACATGACGAATGATAACTTGTGGGGACCAACATACGGTACTATCGAAGGCCAGTCTCTTACTGCTCATTGGGCCGAACTAACAGCAGGACTAAGGGTAGAGTTGTGGAAGGGCCTGTTCGCAGGTTATAATATCCGGGGGAAATTCAAGATCAATCAGGGTACCTTCAAAGAACTTCCACCTGCCTATATCTCCGGTTTTGGTAAGGGAGAAAAAAACACGGTTTTTGATTTCAATTTCTACCTGCTTTACGGACTCAGATGGTGACGGTTCTAACTATCGTAGCACGACATCGCCGCCGACAGGATACCCCACACAGGTAAGCACTTTCCCCTCAGCAACATCTTTTTCAGTCAACACCTCGTTGTAAGACATCCAGACCTTTCCGCTGACACACTGCATCGCACAGGCACCACAGCGTCCCGTCTCACAGCTAAAAGGCAGGGCAATGCCCGTGCTCCGGGCTGCTCGCAGTATAGTCTGCGGATACTGTACACCAAAGGTCGTTTCCCTGTCTCCAAGGTGCATGGTGACGCGGTGCAGTTCTTTGTCAGGTGGCTGTATAGGTCGGGTTCCCATACTGGTGTCAAACAGCTCTCGTTTCACCTGATCTCTTCGATAGCCCGCCTCCTCCAGCGTGATCAATACCATGCGCATATAAGCAAAAGGACCACAGGTATAAAATAGCTGTTCCTCAGGTGCGCAATTCGCGTAAACTTCCAGGAGCTGTGGCAAAAGCCATTTACTCAATCTGGCCCTTGTCAGATCAGGTGTTGAACTAAAAAGCAACTCCAGCCGGAAGCGATCGGGGAATTGCTTATGCAAAGCAAGCAACTCCTCATAAAAAACGGCTTTCTGCTGGGACGAATTACTATAGATCAGTATCACCTCCTGCTCCGGATGCCAATGAAGCAGCGTTTTTATTATTGAAAACACCGGGGTAATACCAATTCCCGCCGCAAAGAAAAACACCTGTTTATACTTACTCAGATCCGGGGGGAGTACAAATTGTCCGGTGGCACCCGTAGTAAGTAAACGGTCTCCGGGCACTGCCTTGTCTATCAGTGGTCGGGAATACCTGCCATTAGCTACCCGCTTCACCGTAATCGCCATAGGCTCATCCACCGCCGGACTGTTCATAAGCGAGTAGGAGCGCCGCTCCTCACCGTTCTCTTCCCGGAACAAAAAGGTAAGAAACTGTCCTGCCTCAAAGGGTATCGGCTGGTCGGGTTCCAGTATAAAGGTCTTCACGTCTGCAGCTACAGGTATGATTTCCCTGATGGTTACTTCCGTGAGTTGTTCTGTTCTGGTTGTTGTTTCCTTCATTTCAGTAAAAAGCATCTTCAAAATGCACAATTTCCCTGACCGCCTGATTCTGCATCAGAATAGCAATGACGTCGAACTGAAGCTGCAAAGATGAGGGAAAACGATGGAGGTATTCCAACGCCGCGTTTTTTATATGTCCCTGCTTCCGCTTATTGACAAATTCTTCCGGAAAACCATGCTCGTAATCATGACGGGTTTTCACCTCTACAAACACAAGGCAATCACCTTTTTGTGCAATGATGTCGATTTCCTTTTTTTCAAATCCCCAGTTCTTATGTAGGATGGTGTAACCCTTGCCTGCCAAAAACTTTACCGCCTCCTGCTCACCTTTTAGTCCGGTTTCGTTATGTTTGGACATCAGAAAAGTTACTTTAAATGAAACAACTTGTACAGGCTTTCCCTACACAACTGAAAGAGTCTATAATCATCGGACAAAGTTATCGTTTCCAGACTGCGAAGCGATCGTTTAACAATGTTGTTTTGACAGGATTGGGCGGAAGTGGCATCGGTGGTTCTATCGTACAGAACTATGTATCGGATAAAATGAAGATTCCTTTCCTTGTCAACAAGGATTATTTTCTGCCGGCTTTCGTAAACCAGGACAGCCTGGTAATCGTTTCCTCCTACAGCGGTAATACCGAAGAGACATTATCTGCGCTAAAGCAGGCTATAAAGGCTAAGGCAACGGTCGTATGCATCACCTCCGGAGGCAAAATTGCAGAAATGGCAAAGAAGAAGCATTTGGATTGTATTCTCTTACCAGCAGGTATGCCACCACGATCCTGCCTGGGATATTCAATGGTGCAGGTGCTATACTCGCTCTCGTACTTTGGCCTGATCAGCGGGGAGTTTGAAAAAAGCCTGAACGCATCTATCAAACTACTGAAGAATGAAGAAAAGGATATACTGAAACAGGCTCGCTCTCTGTCGAAAAAATTAAACGGAAAAACTCCGATCATTTATGCAGCCTCTGATTTCGAAGGAGTCGCCGTACGGTTCCGTCAGCAGATCAACGAAAATGGTAAAATGCTCTGCTGGCACCACGTGATTCCCGAAATGAATCATAACGAATTGGTCGGATGGCGCGATAAGGATGCAGGCAGATCGGTCGTACTGCTCAGGAACGAGACCGATTTTGAACGCACTCAGATGCGTATGGAGATCAATAAACAGGTGATCAGAAAGTATTCGTCCATCACCGAGGTCTGGTCAAAAGGTAAAAGCTATTTCGAAAAGGTGTTCTACCTCGTACATCTGACGGATTGGGTAACGGTTTTCCTCGCTGATCTGCATGGTGTGGATGCAACGGAAGTGAAAGTAATCGATCACCTCAAGGGCGAACTGAGTAAAGCATAAAATGTACACAGGCCGCCTGTTCCAATCCTCAGAGACGCGCTACACCGGAACCGGCCTGGTGCACAGGGATCATATCAATACACTGCCTTTCTCGCCAGAGGAGCTTCAGCAAAATGGAGCTCCTCTGGTTTTTTTTAAGTCCCTCAATACCTCTTTAGGTAACTTACTGCTGGCAGCCACCGAACGGGGTGTCTGTTGGTGCGCCTTCTTTGATGATGAAGCTGCAGCAGTGAAAGATTTGCTGCTTCATTTCCCACAAGCCCTGCCCGCACAGGAAACCCGGGTTCCGCTGGAACAGGCAGCCGGTTTCTTGTTCTCCTATCCTGCACCGGAAGGTTTTCTGAATCTCCATCTCAAAGGAACACCTTTTCAGATAAGTGTATGGAAGTCGTTGTTAAAGATACCACTGGGAGAAACTACAACCTATCAAAACCTGGCTCTGCACCTGGGATTACCAGGCGGTGCCCGCGCGGTCGGCACAGCCATCGGAAACAATCCGGCAGCCTTTCTCGTTCCCTGTCACCGGGTGATTCAGTCCACTGGCGGACTGGGGGGCTTCCGCTGGGGATTAGAACGAAAACGCGATCTCCTGATCTGGGAATTGCAATCCGTCAAAGCTTAGATAAACGGGCTCTTTTCAACAGGCTTCAGCGTTTAATAGTTTACAGGCTAAAAGTAATCGACGAATACAAAACTTTCACATGAAAAAGGGCTCCCGGTTTAGGAGCCCTTTTCAATATGTATAGCTTTCAGAATTATTTCATTGTAGCCGCATCTTTCAGGAACTGTTGCAATCCCAGATCAGTTAATGGGTGCTTCAGCAATCCAAGGATCGAGCTCAGAGGACAGGTGCAAACATCAGCCCCCGCAGCCGCACATCGCGTGATATGAAGCGGATTACGGATAGAAGCTGCAAGAACCTCGGTCATGTATCCCTGGGCATTGTAAATTCCAACGATCTCTTCAATTAGCTGAACTCCATCCCAGTTACTGTCGTCTACCCGGCCAATAAAGGGTGAAACAAACGTAGCACCGGCTTTTGCAGCAAGGATCGCCTGACCAGTAGAAAACACAAGGGTACAGTTTGTCCGGATCCCGTTGTCCGTAAACCATTTAATAGCTTTTACACCCTCTTTGATCATCGGAACTTTCACCACAATGTTCTCATGGATCTTCGCCAGTTCTTTTCCTTCTTCAATAATCTCATCAAAGCTGGTACCAAATACCTCTGCGCTGACAGGACCATCCACCATTTCGCAAATGGTTTTATAATGTTGCATGATGGCCTCCTTACCTTTGATGCCCTCTTTGGCCATCAGTGAAGGATTGGTAGTAACACCATCTAATATGCCCAGATCGTGTGCTTCTCTGATCTGATCCAGATTCGCTGTATCTATAAAAAACTTCATGAGAGATTGAATGAGACGCGAAATTAGACAAAAACCACGAAAGCCACAGAATACCAGTCCGCCCGCATCTACTAAACAAATTCAGGGTCACAATTGCTGCAGTCAGCCATAATGATCCCTGCTGTCTGCTTTTTAATCGCATTTAGAGGATATATATCAAGGGCATCGTACTTGCCCAGCTCAACGGCCACTGCACCAAAGACGGGCGTTTTCCATTCTTCATCTAATTCAAGAATAAGATCTGATTTAACAGGGTCTTTTATTGGCATCCAATCGGTTATAGCATAGTCATCCTGATAGCTGCGGCCTTCAGGACTGAAGTCTATAGCTGCGAGCGCAAAATGTAATTTATAATGTGAAGCTCCCTCGATTCCACTCACGGCCATGGTAAGAAAACTGGAATCAAAATGAAAATTGTACTCAGTACCGCTATGCTTCGTACAGGTAAAACTGGTTCTAAGTATGTCATTCAATGGACTTTTGCTATTGAGATTCAGATTTTTCAGGTCGCCCAATCTTTTCAGATCCAGGTATTTCCTTTCACGATCTTCATTAATAAACACCATCCGTCTAATGAAAAATTTACTCATCATACCTGAAAGTCCCACAGTAGAAAACTTTCCGAATATCACAGGCATGGCAGCACGCATTTGTCCATATGCCTTTCCTGCATTTCCAAATGCCTCACTCGCTTTCCGGGAATTCGCAAATTCATCGCTGTTTTTCACCCGGTCTTTGCTTAAACTGGATTTCGAACCGGCAATGTTGCCATGCTTTGTTTTCTTGAATGTAATGGAACCAATAGTCCCGCTGATAGTGATAGGGCCGGTTACTTTCGCCATAGGAATAAATTCGCCTAAAGATATAAAACCGAACAGGTTATGCAATGTCGATTTGACCCTTATCGCTAATTGTCCTTTTGGGCTGTCGGCCAGTGAGCACTGATATCCGTCAGGTTAAATTCCTTCCCCTCCCGGTCCCTAAAGTGTTTACAGATGAACATGGCCAGCATCTCAGGCGGGTAGTCAAATCCTTTTACCACTCCATCGGCCCCGATCCGTTGCTGGAAAAACCGGCAAAGCGAATCAAGACTGCCTTTCCAGCTCAGCCATTCTATCCCTTCTCCCGGTGCCAGCGCCATCGACCCTTTCCTCAGCCCCACCGGCACACGCTCCAGGGCCTCCATCAATGCAGGCCGGACAGGGTCAAAACAAACGGAAGTGTCAAATCGCGACCGGATATTCTCGTATTCACCTACAAACTGATCAGTCTTAGCTACTTTACCATGTTGCAGCTCCTTCACGAAATTGTCGATATCCATGATGAGCATGGCCACCATCCGCTTTTCGGCAAACTCCCGGAAGGTTAGCATAGCCCCCAGCTCCTCCCGCCGCACTTTGTCGTCTTTACATTTGAGCAGCCAGCTTTTTAAGTTCAGCTTAAAATCCTTCCCCTTGGAGATCCAGGCATCATAAGCATCAGGATCACGCGACACAAACTCTTCATTGACTCTGCTGACGAATGAAAGAAATGAAGGCTCGGTCAAAAGCCGCTCGGTGAAAAAGAAATGGCCCAATTCTCTCTGTTTTGCCTAAAGATAAAACGAAAGTACGGGAGTTAATCTCTCGCTACGGTCCCGGATATCACACCTCTCAGTCATAATGCAACCAAAATTCTTTGGAAAGATTTTGCCTAAATTTGTCTAAACCAGTCCTGTAAAGATGTTGAAGCGCCTGCTAACCACCGGTTCCTTTTTATTTATCTGTTGCTTTTCTAACCCCGGTTTCGGTCAACTCACTTTGTCCGAAGATGATAGGATGGAACTTGTAGCAATGGAAGATACGCTCGTTGGTCTGGCGGACTCTATGTACAATGCCTTTATTCCCGACCAGCGCCCGGGCTATTGTGAAAAGTTCGTAAAACACCTGGTCCGTAGTCTGAAAATTCCCAACTCGTGGACTTACGATTTTCCCAAACTGAAAGAGGTCATCAATATCATTGCCCCGGATGATAACGCCTTTAGGATATTCAACTGGCAAATCATCCCACAGCCTAATCAGGTGCGCTACTATGGCGCCGTACAGCTCCCTGCAGAAGAACTGAAACTCTATCCCCTCATCGACTACAGTCATGAACTGACTTCCGGCCTCGAAGACAGCATCCTGACAAATACACGCTGGTATGGTGCGCTCTACTACAGAATTCATACACATGAATTGGAAGGCAATAAAATCTATACGCTTTTCGGCCTCAATGCAGCGGGCCTGGTTTCCAACAAAAAGGTGCTGGATCCCATGCGATTCACTGAGAATGGCCTGGTCTTCGGAGCGCCCGTTTTCAACTATAGCTCAGAAAGTAACCCCGCTGTAAGCGTCAAGCGCTTCGTGATGGAATATAAAAAAGATGTGTCCGCCTCTCTCAATTGGGACAAGGACCTCAACATGATCTACTTCGATCGCCTCGCCTCTCAAATGAATGACCCCAACCGGAAATATACCTTCGCTCCTACAGGACAGTACGACGGCTTCCGGTTATATCAGGGCAAATGGACTTTCGTCCGCGATCTCATCCCCATCCAGAATTTTAAAGACGGAGAAGCCCCCGCCCCCAAAGCATTTAAATAAGTCCCTTTCATAACCTGATACTCCCTATATACTCCCTATAACCTCCCTATAACCTCCCTATATACTCCCTATAACCTTCGCTATCCGTTCGGTACTGGTTTGGTAAACATAGCTGACACCTTAGTTAAAGGGTAACTATTCCTCTGCTTTACTGCTCTCAGATACAGGTCTAAGCTCCGGCTCTTTGCGATGCCATGATCCCTTATGGTTCGTTTCCGTTCATCAGGATTGATCCCAAAAAAAACCTGCGAAAGTACGCTACCCCTGAGCTCGCATATCTGACGCAAATCCGGGCCTGACTGCTGGAAACTGGCAGGTTCAGGGGACTATAAAAAAATCAAAAACGTAAAGGGCTCCTGGAATGTCGGAGATGACGACTACCGAACAACAATTTTCCTGGAATCTGTGCGCTGATTCTCAGAAAGCCTGATGATGTAAAGCCCCGGAGCCAGATCGCCAAGATAGTGCTGGTACGGTTCACCACCAGTCAAATTCTGTTGCTGAGTCTTCTTGCCATTACCATTGATGATGGAAATAGAATTCCAGGGATGACCGGAACGGATTTTCAGCCAGGATGCTGAGTTGACAGGATTCGGACTAATTTGAAGGTAATCCTCTGCCTCAGTATTAGCGGTGTTTTCTATCAAACTTCCGCAGTTCTGAAAGTTTTGTGTCAGGTCAATGTTGTCATCTGCATACCAGTCTATCGTAGACTTGTAAATAAGGTTTCCCTCCAGACTAACACATAACAGCTCATTCCACATCCCGTTATTCGGCAGGTTTCCTGAACTGAATAAGGGCCCCCGGACAATATTGCCGATCCCTTCAACCCATACCGAAGGGAGAATATCCACCTGCGGCAAATTGACAAGTCTTGAACCTGTCAACAGCGCAATTTTCATATGTCTGAGGCTACCATAAAGACAGTAAGGTTTTATCTATTTGATTTTCCATGCCCCTTTCCATTTTTCTTTACCTTCAGTCCCAATGAAGAAAATTATCCTCGGGCTTTTAGGTTTTACATTGACAGCGTACGGTGTCTCCTGTAAGCATGAACCCTTCAGAGAGCCTGTTCAGCCGGAAGTGGAACACGGTTACCCGGAAGAAATCGCCCGGATTATCGTTAATAAATGCGCAACAGCAGGATGCCACAACGAGGCCAGCTATGAGGTCTCCGGCGGCAACCTCCGGCTCGATTCCTGGTCCCACCTTTTTAACGGAGGAAATACAGGCGCCGCAGTAGTGCCCTATAGCGTGGAATGCAGTCCGTTATTGTATTTTACTAATTCATTCCCCCAACATGGACCAATACCTGAAGATGGAATGAAAATGCCGCTTAATAATCCACCACTATCTGAAGAAGAATACCTGACGCTGAAAAACTGGGTGTTGTCAGGTGCACCCGATAAAGATGGAAACATCCCTTTCGCCAGTAACAAAGATACCAGACAGAAAATCTACCTGTCTCACCTGAGTTGTGATTTTATCACTGTAATCGATGCAGAGAAGCATGTGGTAATGCGATGTATACCGGCAGGGAACCAGGTCACTATTGAAGCTGCGTATTCTCTCAAGGTAGCACCCGACGGTTTTGCCTATATCTCCTACTGGGCCAGCCAGTATCTTTTCCAGCTCGATACCCGAACGGATTCAATTTCCAGTATCATCGATCTGGGTATGCCAAATTCTCAGACGCTGCTTCCTGTTGCCAATAAGGAGCTGCTGCTCGTAAATAGTTTTGCCGGTGCGATCATGCGTATCAACACTGCAACAAAACAGGTCATTCAGCAATATGGCCTGGGCCAGGTAGTCTCACCGCATGGGATCGCTGCCAATCGAACCAGAGACACTTTCTTCGTCACAGAACAAAGCGGAAACATTGTTCACAAGATCGCAGCAAATGGCTGGTCAAAGAAAATTACGATAGACGGACAGCCTCCTTCCGCCAGCACCGGGCCGCAGCCGGTCCAGATTGTCATGTCTCCGGACTTCTCAAGGTATTTTCTAAGTTGTCAGGCTACTCAGGAGGTAAGGGTGATGGATGCTTATGCAGATACGCTCATTCGCAGCATCCCAGTCGGACAAATGCCGCAGGATCTTGCTGTTTCGCGCACGCTTCCTTATCTTTTTGTGACTTGTGTCGAAGATCCTGCAACGACGCCTATCTATAAGGGGGCCGTCTACATCATCGACTACAATACGCTGGAAGTTGTTAGAAAGGTCAATGATCGCTACTATATGCCACACGCGCTGGCAGTAGATGATGTCTATAAAAAGCTCTACGTGTTCAGCCGGAATATCGACCCGGACGGCCCGGTGCCACATCATAGTTCTTCTACCTGCGATGGCAGGAACGGTTACTATAGCGTGTATGATTTTGAGAAACTACAGCCGGTAAATAACAGACGCTATGAGGTAACGGTTGACCCTTACGCAGCAGATGCCCGGTTCAAATAGTTATCGAACGAACCGCCCGGTGCAAAATGATATCAATAATAAAGGCTGTCACGCGACAGCCTTTATTATTGATAGTTCAGTTTGAAATAGCTATTTCACAATGGACAGCTTCTCCTGGTGGATCTGCTCGCCACTGCTGATGTTGATCAGGTAATTACCTGCTGTCAGATCAGATGTTTCCAACGTCAATACCTGCGTGCCTTCTGCGAACGCTACGCTTTTTACTTTCCTGCCCATCATATCATGGATATCAACAGTCAGGTCCGCATTAATGTTTGCAGGGACCTTAATATTCACAACATGGCTCGCCGGATTCGGATAAACGGCAAAGGTTCCCGAAATAGTCTCGTCAATTCCAGCAGTATTGGAAATGTTCACGTCATCTATGTACAGGTTATTGCCATGATCACTGGTCAGCACAAAACGGATCATAACATCCTGCTGACCGGCATAATTCGAAAGCGAAAGTTGTTCTGTCCTCCATTCACCAGGTGCCGGAGTATACGCTGCTGTAGTAGGGCTGGTGGTCGACAAGCCAGACCCGAACTTTGTATACACCTGGGTCCAGGTAGCACCACAGTCTGTTGACACCTGCACACTGATCCGGTCAGTGCTGGAGGCATTATACTGTGCATATGCTACCGCAAAGCTCATACCGGCGTTCGAATTCGCATTCGACATGTCGATGCGGGGCAGAATCAGGTAGTCGCGCTGTCCGGAAATATCCTCATAGTGGTCGTAGTTGTTCATCCTGAGGCTGCCAGCACCCGAAGCGCCAACACCCGCGTGCGACATTTCATTATTGAAATTGTGGGCAAGATAGGCCCAGCCGCTTGGAGGAAAGGTATTATTGGTGAAATCCTCTGTGAATGGATAGGTCGCTACCGGATCAAAGGTGCGGAAAGAACCCATCTTAGCATTATTAGCCATGTTCGGGTCTGCTGCGAGGTTTGGGTTCATAGCTATAACCCTCAGTTCATGAGCGCCATGCCCCACTGTCGAAACTGGCAGTGTTACGGTAGCCGTCGCTCCCGGCGCCAGGTTGCCGGTCCAGCTATGGCTCACCGGCGCCCCGTTGTCTATAGTGTATTGGATCGTTGCGGAAGTAAGCACGTTATTACCTGTGTTACGAATCCGTACCTCCGGAGTAATGTCCGGTCCACACTGATTGAATCCTGTGTTATAGAAATGTGCATTGAAGGCGATCACTTCAGGAGCAGTAATGGCATCTATTGCAACATCATTACTCAATCCCATAGCCGGGTCTATACGCACTACCGTGTTCTGAGTTTCATTGACAAACCAGATCTTTCCATCACTGCCGACTTTCAGTCCCATCATCCCGGCCTGACCTGTTGCAATGGTGCCGATCTTAACGGGTACAGTGCTGATGTCGTAAACATGTATATCTCCGGTGTTGAAGTCGCCTACCAGCAGTCGGTTTTCGTAAACCTCAATACCACAGGGCTGGGAGCTGGCAAAGGAGTCCAGTACTTCTACTGTCGCACCGGTCATGTTCCAGTGTCCCAGTAGTGGTTCGTAACCTGTGGTAGCCACAGGTAGTGCACCAATATTGATGGCTGTGGCAGGGTTAACGCGCTTCAGCTTTTTCGTACCCGCATCTACAATATAAAGCCATCCGGTAGACTGATCCTTTACCATATGACCCGGAATGTTGACCTGACGGGTCAGGGATACATCAGTATAACGCCAGATTTCTCCGTTAGAATGGTCGTCATAGCCAGGACTATGGTGCATGCCGAAGTCATACTTGCAAAGATTACCGCTCCACCCGTCGAAAACCCAGTACATGCTGGCAGTATCGTGTGCAATACCCATGGAGAAAGGACTCTGGTGAAGCATGTCCAGATGGCTGCCCAGCGGTTTGGGGGCCTGCCAGTTATTCTGAAAGACGTTGGCGAAAATAGCAGTATCGCCAGACCAGAGAGCAGGACCCATAAAAGTCGAAGAAGGACCAGCCGTACTTTTTATTTCATTTGTATTGGCAAACTCACCGTTGTCCGCAAAAGCGAGGGCAGAAGGGTAGATCATAAAATGACCTGAATGGCTGTCCTTTCTATATAGGATCGAAGGGTTGCCCTGGTCTGCATCGTAAATGATCACGACTGAGCCTCCGTTCGATGCTCCCTTATTGATGACCCAAAGCTCATTGGTCAGTGGCTTGAAGTCCAGATCGCGGGGTTGACTGACCTGGTTGGATGCATTCGCGACAACTGTATAGGTAGGGGTCCCGTTAAGATAGTTGTCTATTAAACCCTGGGCAAAGACACCGCTGCAACAGCATCCTGCAACCAAAGTGAGTAAGGATTTCTTCATAACTCTATTTAGTGGGTGAAAAAAAAATATCTGGAAAGTTATGGATTCCGTTTGTTATATACAGGGGATAGGTGTAGTAACTCCCAAAATATATTTCGTACTGAAGTATTCCTTCGGTTGCATCTATCTGATCGTCAAACTTTTATGCACCCCCTGAATCCTCTCACCCCGTAGTAGGACTCCGCGCCATTGTGGTAGATGAAGACTCTGCCAAACCTGTAATCACCGAAGATGGCACCACCAAGTTTACGAACTTCCGGTGGGGTAGCCAGCCAGCTGGAAGTTTTCTGGTCCACTGCCTCAAGTTGCTGCAGGTAATGGTATTGCTCCTCGTCCAGAAGTGTCACACCCATCTCCTCTGCCATTTCCATCGCGGATGTTTTTGGCTTGTGCTGTTTTCGCGACTCCCAGGCCTCCTGGTCATAGCACACGCTTCTTCGCCCCTTGGGAGTTTCCGGTGCGCAGTCAAAGAAGAGGTACTCACCGCTTTTCTTGTCAATGCCTACAACATCAGGTTCACCCCCGGTCATTTCCATCTCATTCAGGGTCCGGAGTTTATCCGGTTGGGCTTCCAGCTTCGCCTGCACATCAGCCCATTTGATGCCCTTATGCCGGTACATATGTTTTTCAAAACGGTTGCTAAGTATTTCGAGAAGTTCATTAGTGGCACTGGCTGAAAGTGCATTTCCCTGCGATTTTTTCCTGGTCATACTGATGTATTGGTTTTTGATTCTGTATTCAAAGCTAACTTTCTGCTGGCAGGCCGGAAATACCACGAAACAGTAGTAAGGGCCAGAAGAAACAAGGCCGGTCCTGCATCCGTAGCAGGAGCGCCCGAGGCCAGGTGCGACCAGACGGCGCCTGTCATCATGAAAAAGAAACCAGCATAAGCCCATTCCTTTACCAGCGGTAGCCGGGGCGCCAGTATGACTAACACGCCTGCCAGCTTAAAAATGCCTAGTATGGTAAGCAGGTAATCCGGGTAGCCCAGGTCAAGAATAAATGCCGTTTCTTCTTCTAGTTTTAACAGTTGAACAATCCCGGAGGAGGTCATGCCCAGGGCTAGCCATCCGGTTGCGATCCAGTAGATAATTTTGTTGGTGCGTTTCATATCGGTTCTTTTACGACTGCCTCTAACCGGTTATGGGCCATATTCAATCCGCTCGCGAAGGGCATTTGAAGCAACTGGTTTCTATACTCAGCGGATTTAAACACGATTTGTATCACCAGTCTGCTGGTATCTGTTGTAATAGCCTGAAATTCCAGAAATTCCAGTTGAACAGGAAATGGTGTATTCTCCATCTGAAATGTTCTGGTGATACGTTCATTTTGAACTAATTCGTGCATGACACCATTCGCACTGAAAACGACATTCCCCTGCTGATCCGTCGTTTCAAAACGATAGCAACCGAGTGGCTCGTTTTCGAATTCAACGACCCGCGTTCCCATCCATTGAGCTATTAGCTCCGGGTCCACATAAGCTTTGAACAGGAGTTCAACGGGAAGGTCAAATGTCCTGGTAATGACCAGGTCCTGACTGCCTTCTCCGGCTGCCACTTTTGTTTTTAGTTCCATCGTCAGCTTTTTTTATATTGTTTCATGATCGTTTCGAGTTTGTCAAATCTCTCATCCCAAAACTTCCGGAACGGCTCCAGGAAATCAGCGATCTCCTTCATTTTTGCCGGGTTTAATCGATAGTGTACTTCACGTCCATTTTGTTCTGACTGAAGGAGCTCGCACTCCGTCAGGATCTGAAGATGTTTCGACACAGTAGGACGGGAAGTATCGAAGTTGGCGGCTATAGCCCCCGCAGTCATCGATTGGGAAGCAACCAACAATAATATCGCGCGCCGTGTGGGATCAGCGATCGCCTGAAATACATCTCTTCGCAGATTCATTGCGTAGTCATTTGACTACAAAACTATGTGTAGTTATTTAACTACGCAAATTTTTCTGTAATTTATTGGTGGGACGGAAACCACTAACACCCGAGAGGTGCATACTGAATAGTTTCCGAACATGAGCTATCTTCAGTGGCTATTTGTTCACGGTCATGTTCGAGCTTCTTTATGAAAAAGTGAAAGAGAAAATTCCGGTCACGGAGGATGAGTTCAATTTCTGCAGAACGCTCTTCACGCCAAGGCGTTTGAAAAGGCGTCAATACATTCTTCAGGAAGGGGATGTCGGTAAGTATATGGTCTTTGTCGAAAAGGGTGTACTACGTTCTTATACCGTAGATGAAAAGGGTGGCGAACACATCCTGCAGTTCGCCCCGGAAGGCTGGTGGATCGCAGATCTCTATAGCTTTTTCACGGAAGAACCCTCTCAGTACCATATAGATGCTATCGAGGATAGTGAGATCCTGTTGATCAATAAGTCCTCCTGGAACCTGCTACTGGATGATCTCCCTCAGTTTGAACGCTATTTCAGAATGCTCCTGCAAAATCACCTGATCACAACGCAGAGAAGATTGATGCAGTCGCTTTCTCAAACCGCCGAAGAGAAATATCTCAGCTACCTGAACCTTTACCCGAATAGTCTGCAGCGGGTACCTCAGCACATGATCGCCTCCTACCTCGGTATGACCAGGGAGACCCTCAGTCGTCTCCGGAAACAATTGGCTGAGCGGAAATAGAGGAACGGCTAATGGCTTTCCGGCTCATCATTTCCAACCATCTCCCTGATGACGAGACCCGACGCCTCCCGCCTGTATAATCTTAGTCCCGCACTGTCTAAAATGGTCCTGTATGCTTCCTCGGTTTTAGCCTGATATAATGCTATGGGCAAGTACAGCTTTCTTTGAGGATGAAGGCCAACCAGGCTCACCTGCGTTCTGAGTTTCCTGCTCAAAAATTCCGATAACTGCCGGGCAGTTACAATAGCATGTGGCTGGGGTAGTTTTTTTTGCCTTACGGTGTCCTCTAATCGAATTCCCACAACGGTTCCCACCTGTCGTACAGTATCAACTTTCAGGTTTGCGTTCTCCAGAAAATCCCGCGTTAACTGGTCAAAATTGATAGTCTGGCCGGGTTTTGCCACCGCACGGAGCTCATAGCGTCTAAGGTTGCGGTAAACTGTTGAGTAATCCAGCGTATCAACAGCGATCATAAGCTGAGCGGCAATATTTACAATAGGTCCTCTTAGCAATACCGAATCATCACTGTGATAACCTGACTTCCGTTTCCAGCCCAACACTGAAACTTTTTTAAGACTGGCTTTGTAAGTCTTGTTCTGAAATTGAGTGGATTCTTTGGAATGTGGTGATTTCCATATAAATGTGAAAGCCGCTATGAGAATGAAGAGTCCTAAAATAGTCCACAGCACCCACGAATGCCTGCTTTGTCTCATACGCCTTAAGATAACCATTAGAAACAACATCAACTCCGGGTCCTTTCTCCATTTAACAAATTTGGAGTTCAATGCTGTAGAAACATTGATCCAGATCACATTAATTTATTATCATGCCTCAATGGTCAGCGCTGGACCGCTCTTTACCTTTGTGTATCATTAACCATCAAAAAATAGAACGTTATGGCAATTCAATGGAAAATCGACCCGGCTCACTCAGAGATTCAGTTCAAGGTAAAACACCTGATGATTACCACTGTTACCGGTCACTTCAGAAAATTCGATCTGGAAGTAGAAACTGAAAATGAAGATTTTACAACCGCAAAAAGAATTGAGTTTACGGCAGACATCAGCTCGATCGATACAAATAATGAGCAGCGCGACGGACACCTGAAATCAGGAGATTTCTTCGATGCTGAGCAGTACAGCCAATTACGATTTGCAGGTAATTCCTATCAGACCGACGGTGATGAAGCTACGCTGAAAGGTGATCTGACGATCAAAGGTGTAACAAAGCCGATCAGTCTGCATGTCGAATATGGTGGCATTGTAGTGGATCCTTACGGACAAACGAAAGCAGGTTTTACTGTTACAGGAAAGATCAGCCGTAAAGAATTCGGCCTTACCTGGAATGCAGTCACCGAGGCGGGTCAGGTTGTTGTCAGTGACGAAATCAAAGTGCTTGCTGAGGTTCAGCTCGTAAAGCAAGCTTAAGGTCGTTGCGCCTCCCGATATCCGGGAGGCGCATACATTCTGTCCAATTCTCTTTTCTTCATCTCTGTTGCAACTGGTCTTTCAACTTGCAGCGCTACTAAATGACAGGTATATGAACACAATCAAGGGAATTCACCATATCACTGCCATCGCAGGCAATGCCCAGTCGAATTATGATTTCTATTCCGGAGTCCTGGGAATGCGGCTGGTAAAGCGTACGGTCAATTTCGACGATCCAGGCACCTACCATTTCTATTTTGGTGACGCACAGGGCAGTCCGGGTACCATCCTCACGTTCTTCCCCTGGGAGGGTGTTCAGCGAGGACGGGTCGGTGCCGGTATGGCTTCTGAAATCGTCTTCACCATCCCCGCAAATAGCCTTGAGTTCTGGAAATCCCGTCTCCACCAGGCAGGTTGTTCTATAACGGAGGAAACGCGGTTTGGACAGTCGTACTTGCTCTTAGACGATCCCGAAGGCCTGAAGCTTAGTCTCACCACCGCGTCCGGACAGGTGGCGGTAAAGCCATGGTTCACGCCAGAGGTGCCTGAAGCAATGGCGCTGCAGGGGTTTCATAGTACAACCCTAATGGTCCGTGAGGCAAAACCGACTATGCGTGTGCTCACCGAAGTATTAGGATATAAAGAACTGGACAAGGAAGGAAACAGGACTCGGTTCTCTGTCGTAAATGAGGGTGTCGCTTATCTGCTGGACCTGGTAGAAGTTCCCGGGGCACCACCCGCTATCAATGCAGGCGGCACCAATCACCATGTGGCCTTCAGAGTCGCCGATGATCTATTGCTGATGGAGTTCCGGAAGAAAGTCGTCCAGGCAGGATTGCACATCACGGAGAAGATCGATCGCAATTATTTCTATTCCCTGTATTTCCGGGAACCCGGCGGTATTCTCTTCGAATTGGCCAGCGATAACCCAGGCTTCCTTGTCGATGAACCGTTCGAAACGCTGGGGCACGACCTGAAACTTCCCCCACAATACGAGCCCATCCGCAACCGCATCGAACAGGCGCTGCCTCCTCTAAAGTTCAGTAACTAACCGGATTCCCGTAAACTGCCAGCGCAGATGCGGATGAAAGAAGTTACGGTAGGTTTTCCTGATATGTCCCGGAGACGTGGCCACAGAACCTCCTCTGAGGACCATCTGGTTGATCATAAACTTTCCATTGTACTCTCCGATAGCGCCGGGTGCTCTTTTATAGCCAGGGTAGGGTAGATACGCACTGTTGGTCCACTCCCAGCAATCACCCCGGAAAAGTAGGTCTGACGCCACCTCCCATTCCATTTCTGTTGGTAATCGCTTCCCATTCCAACTTGCAAAGGCTGCAGCCTCAAAATAGTTGATATGTATTACCGGGTCTTTCAGTTGAAGGGGTTTCAGTCCTCCAAGGGTATACACCATCCAGTTATTATCGATCCAATGCCAGTATAACGGCGCTCGGACTCCCGACTGTTTTACCCATTCCCATCCCTCAGAATGCCAGTGCTGGAACTGGCTATAGCCTCCGGCTTCAATGAATTCAAGATATTCTTCATTAGTCACAAGTCGGCTGGATATACTGAATGAAGGAAGAAATACCTTGTGCCGGCCCAGTTCGTTATCAAAACAGAACCCTTCGTCGCCGTGACCGATCTCATACACTCCTTCTTCAATGGTATGAAGAATCTGTTCCTGCTCCAAAGGGGCGGGATGAGGATATTTATCGGCATACTTAGGGAACAACGGGTTATGACCCAGTATGTATTTGATGTCTGTCCAAAGTAGTTCCTGATGTTGCTGTTCGTGATTCAACCCTAACAGCAGGATTTCCTGAAGCTCCGGTTGATCCGCTTTCGTAGATTGCAACAGGTGCCCCATCGCAGCATCCACATGACTACGGTATTCATATACCTGATCCACAGTCGGCCGGCTCAGGTTTCCCCGGTCAGTACGGATTACCCGGGCCCCCAGCGTTTCATAATAGCTATTGAAAACAAAATCAAAATCAGGGTGAAAAGGTCTGTAGTCGGATAGGTACTGCTTCAGCAAAAAGTTTTCAAAGAACCAGGTGGTATGTCCCAGATGCCATTTGGGCGGACTCACATCAACGATGGGTTGTACAACGTAGTCTTCCTTTTCCAGGGGTCTGCAAATTAGTTCTGTCGCCTGGCGGATGGATCTGTATTGGGAATAAAGGTCCATGAATACTGTTTAGCTCAACAGTAAACAGAATCTTGCCATGGGGAATTTTATGAATGTAATTTGGAAACCATTATATTGCTCAAATGGGATTACAGCCAGTCATCAGGCAAAATAGAAAACTGCTGCTCGCGGGTATGAGAAGGAATATGTCACTTGTCAATAACCAGACGCGGGCTTTATGGGAACAATTTATGCCGGCTCGCAGGAGGGTGAACAGTATTGAAGGGGCGCCATTCTATTCAGTTGAGATCTATCCCGATCTGCAATACTTCAGGGCCTTTGATCCCACGATAATTTTCGAAAAATGGGCTGCTATGGAGTTGGAAGAAGGTGCCGCGGTGCCGGATGGAATGGAACTATGCACCATTCCCGAGGGAGACTATGCCGTTTTTCTCTACAGGGGAAAACCGAGTGAAGTAAAAGATACCTATCATTATATTTTCACCGTCTGGCTGCCCTCCTCTGGCTACCAGCTCGACCATCGTCCTCATCTCGCTGTAATGGATGAGCGCTATAAAGGCGAACATCCCGATTCAGAGGAGGAGCTCTGGATTCCAGTGCGACGCTAATGACTTGAGGCTTGTCCTATAGCCGTTCCAGTTCCTTTTACTCAGTGTGTCAGCCATGCTTTGGTAATCCGTACCCCACAGTGCCTTTTCAACATATATCGATGGAAGCTATTCATATTCGAAAAAAGGAAAATGGCTGTCGCCGATTTTCGAGACAGCCATTTACAATAAGTAAAAAAGCTATTTGATCTTTACGAGATACTGTTCTAATTCTTTTGGTAGGTTATTGATGTCCAGGATCTGTAATGTCGGTGTTTGAATACTTGCAGCAAGCTTTTCCATCGTTACATTAATGGATGGAGAATCCAGCTTCCACATTGCTCCAGTCGCAGGGTCGACGATCAGAAGACCAATTAATCCACCAAAAACTATGTTTCCGAAATACCAGCCATCCAGTTTAAAATAAACAGGTATATTTTGTTTCTGATAACCAGGGGCCTCTAGCACAACCTGATACTCAGCCTTACTAAAAAAGCCAGCACCAGCCTTCAACATAACAGTGGTTGGCGATTGACCTTCAAATATCTCTTTTCCCTGCTTATCTGTTATGACGACACTCATTCCTTCGGGGTCAGTTTTAATGGAAAGAGGGTAGTTGGATTTGCTGACAATACTTGCACAGCCAGTGAATAATGGTTGGCCTATTAACGCCAACATGGACAGAGTTAAGATGCTTTTCTTCATTGAACGAAAGTTTAGTTTAAGGTGTTACTTATGCCTGATAATTCGGCATGAATGTCTGATTTTTTAACAATTATAAAAATTAGTTTGTTGTAATTCAAATCCGCTTTACCAAGCGACAGGCCATAGTCGTTTATTATCATATCCTGGAATCTCAGGTCAAACGATACCGGCCTACCAAGTTTTCAAGCGTCTCTGGCTGAACCCGTAAATTTGTTAAACAACCTTGTACAATGCCCGAAAAGAAAGGAAAGCTGGTAGAGATCAAAACAAAACCAACAACCGCCAGCGTGGAAAACTTCATCAACAGCCTTGATGATGAACAAAAACGTCAGGATTGTTTTCAAATCCTGGAAATGATGCGGCAGGCCACCGGTGAAGAACCCAGAATGTGGGGCGGGTCTATTATCGGCTTTGGTGAAGTGCGCCATAAAAGCCCGAAAATGGGGTTCTCCCCCCGCAAAGCGAATATCTCCCTCTATCTGATGACGAACCTGAAGGAACAGGTAGGCGAACTGGACCGGCTCGGTAAACACAAGACTGGCGTGGGCTGTCTCTATATCAAAAAGCTGGAGGATGTAAACGTTGAGGTGCTTGAGGAAATGATCAAACGCGCTGCAGGTAATTAGTTTACCGTCCTCAGGCATGGATTAGTTTTTGTGGCTAAACAGATAATGTCGCAACAAGTTAACCAGCAAAGGGAGCGTTTAAAGTTACTGATCGCTATAGAACGGCTCCAGGAAGGTCCTATGATCTTCCTTGGTTTTGTATGGCTGCTGCTCCTTATTATCGAGTTTGTCTGGAAGCTTCCTAAGGCTTTGGAGTACATCTCCTTGTTCATCTGGGTTCTGTTTATCATCGATCTTCTGATCAGGTTGATTCTTGCCCCTGCACCGCCACTCTGGCTAGCTTTTTTCGGACGGGATGCGGAAGAGCAGGACGCTCCCGTTGCCAGCTCCCAATCCATCAGTATTCTGCAAAAACAGTTGTCTGAGCTGCACGCCAACATTCAGGAGCTGAACAGGAAACTGGATCAAAAGGCTGAGCGCTCCCTGATTCCTGTCTGTCTTCCAGGTGATATCCATCATAAATCGTATATTAAGTGCACGATAGTTTTATCTCCATAGTTTATTTGCTGCAAGTGCTGAGAATAATCATCATCCTGTCTGGTTTTGTCCTATTGTCGTCCTGCGCCCGGAAAGGGGAGCGTGTCAGTCCAACAGTCGAAACGATCACAGAATCCGTCTACGCCTCAGGTATCGTTAAAACCCGTAACCAGTATGAAGTGTTTGCCACCGTGAGTGCTCTGGTCCGGGAAATCAATGCCGCCGAAGGGCGAACCGTGAGAAAGGGTGATGTGGTCCTGCGCCTGGTCAATGAAAATGCCCGGCTCAATCTGGAACAATCAATGATCGCCGCAGAGCAGGCTTCGGTGAAGGCGAACCGCGATAAGCTTCGCGAACTGGACCTGAACCGTGTCACTGCCAGGGCAAAGATGGAACATGACGAAAAGCTGGCAGAAAGACAAAGATCTCTTTGGTCACAGGGAATCGGCTCCAAAAATGAACTGGATGCCCGCGAGCTGGCGGCTACCACATCTGCCCATGCTTACCGTGCCGCTAACGCCCGATATGATGATTTCGACCGCGAACTCCGGCTGCAATCGCAACGATCCCGGAAACAGGTGGAGCTATCGGAAAGCCAGGTAGATGATTTTGTCGTCAGGAGCAGGATGGACGGGAAGGTCTACAAGGTCTATATAGAGCCAGGTGAACTGGTCACTCCTCAGAAACCAGTGGCACTTATCGGTGACGCAGAGGACTTCATGCTCGAACTACAGGTTGATGAGTATGATATTGTGAAGATCCTTCCCGGACAAAAGGTTCTGCTGCAACTGGATAGCTATAAGGGTCAGGTGTTCGAAGCGGAAGTTACTAAGATCAATCCCGCTATGAACCAGCAGTCGCGGTCTTTTACGGTCGAAGCCGCATTTACGAGGTCGCCGGATGTGTTGTTCCCCAATCTCAATTGTGAAGCTAATATTGTGACACAGGTGAAGCCACAGGCCCTGACGATTCCCAGAAATTACCTTATAGAGGACTCTCTCGTCCAGCTTTCTTCCAAAGAGCTCAGGCCTGTTCGTACGGGGCTTAAGGATTATGCGAAGGTCGAGATTCTCGAGGGGCTTTCTAAAGACGATATCATCCTAAAACCTGAAGATGTTCAATAAGCTTCGCATCCTGATTGCCCGTTCGTTGATGCTTGCCCGTTTCAGACAAACGATGGTGGCTGCTATCGGAGTGACATTCAGTATCGCCATGTTTGTGACACTGCTGGGATTCATGGAAGGACTTAACGAGTTGTTAGATGGTCTGATTCTGAATCGAACTCCCCACGTTCGCCTGTATAACGACATCCGTCCCAACGAGAACCAGCCGATCAACGGTTCAGCGGAATTCAGGGATGCGCACAACTTCATAAGTTCTGTGAAGGCCTCCGGAGGCCGCCAGGAAATTTATAATAGCGGTGCCATTCTGCAGGCTCTTCATAATGATAGCAGGGTGGAAGGCCTGGCGCCAAAGCTCAAAGCACCGGCCATTTTTCATGAGGGAGCAGTAGAGATCAGCGGTGTGATAGATGGGGTCGATGTGGCTGCTGAATCCAGGCTGTTTCATTTCAACGATTATATAGTGGCCGGCTCAGCAAACGATCTGACGAGGGTCACCAACAGTATTATTCTCGGAAAGGGACTAGCCGAGCGGCTGCTGGCAGAAATTGGTGATGTTATACAAGTGACCACCACCACCGGAGAAAGGTTTTCATTGAAGGTCGTAGGCTATTTTCAGTCTGGTATCGCAGAATATGATAAGGTTCAGAGCTATGCTTCGGTAAGCACGGTCCAGAAGCTTCTGAATCAGCCAGGCAATTATTTGACCGATATTCAGATCAAGCTTAAAGATCTCGATATGGCTCCTGCGGTCGCCACTGAATACCGGAAAAGGTTTGAAGTCGACGCAGAGGATATTCAGTCGGCCAATGCACAGTTCGATACAGGAAGTTTTATCCGTACGCTCATCTCTTATGCTGTCGGTATCACGCTCCTGATCGTAGCAGGCTTCGGCATCTACAATATTCTGAACATGATGATCTACGAGAAAATGGACTCGATCGCTATTCTCAAAGCCACCGGTTTCAGCGGCCGCGATGTCAAAGGTATTTTTGTCATGATGGCGCTGAGCATTGGTTTCTTCGGTGGCCTGGTTGGCCTGTTGTTTGGCCTGGGCTGCACTTATATTATTTCCACTATACCCTTCAACACAGCTTCCCTGCCCACCGTTACCACATACCCCGTAAGCTATAAGCCTGGATTTTACCTCATCGGGTTTTCATTCTCGGTCCTGACCACCTACTTCGCCGGCTGGTTCCCGGCTCAAAAGGCCAGCAAAATAGATCCTGTCAACATCATCAGAGGGAAATAGTATGAACGAGACGATTCTGGAAACCAGGCATATCGATAAATACTTCTACGATCCGGTGAAAGTAAAGGTCCTTACGGATATCACCTTTCAGGTAAAACGTTCTGAGTTCGTTACTATCACCGGAAAATCCGGCTGCGGCAAGTCTACGCTGCTGTATATTCTCTCTACCATGGACACCGATTATTCAGGCGAACTGATAATTCAAGGTGAAAGTATGCGCGGCAGACGCGATGCTGAACTGGCAAGGGTTCGCAATGAAAAGATCGGATTCGTATTCCAGTTCCACTACCTCCTCCCGGAATTCAATGTCTTGTACAATGTAATGTTGCCCGGACTGAAGCTGGCCAGGTACTCGTCTGCAGAAGTGGAATCACGGGCCATGGAAAAGTTGAACATGCTGGGCATCGGACATCTCGCCTTGAAGGGTGCCAACAAGATCTCCGGTGGTGAGAAGCAAAGGGTAGCCATCGCCAGGGCCCTCATCAACGACCCGGATATCGTCATGGGCGATGAACCCACCGGAAATCTTGATAACCGGAACAGCGATCTTGTTTATGATACCTTCCGGCAGCTTTCAGAGGAATACGGAATGACACTCCTGATCGTCACTCACGACACGGGTTTTGCAGCCACCACGCCCAGGACAATAGAAATGGAGGATGGAAGGATCCTTACAAAATAAGCGGACTGGACTTTCTATGTCGTTGTTTTTTGAAGTCAAATCCATCACCCCCCCCATCCCCCATCCCCCAACCCACAACTCACAACCCACAACCC
>JAEYQO010000021.1 GCA_023409975.1 Bacteroidota bacterium
GGGTAAGTACGGGGTAAGTACGGGGTATGTACGGGGTAAGTGCGGGTTAAGTAACGACCTGCTTCCCGGTTTGCACCGGGGTGAGCTGCATGATTACCAGCTCTATCTCCGGAACCTAAGTCGCTCATTTCGGAATTACGGCCAAGGCGATGGGCAAAGCCCAGGTCCAGGCCAAAGCACCACGAAACCCTGCATACGCCAGGCCTTTAGCCTTTGGCCATTGGCGGGCTCCGCTCTGACATCTGACATCAGTCATCCGACATCTGACATCCGACATCTGACATCTTTCATGGAATTGTCGGTTAATACACTACCCCCAATGACTAACAGCTAAGAGTCAAATTGGTTGGTGTTTGATCGGCCCGTGATTTCTAAACGGACCTCATAGAAAATTTTTAGCATATCCCTGAATACGGAAGCTTCGTAACACCGGTTTACCTGAGGTCTACAACCTCTACACCCGGATATTTCTTAGCATCGAAGGTGAATAACGCATCAGCGATGGCAGCATTCGGTGTGAAGCCACTGATCTCATAACGGTAGTGATTGCCGTTCTTTTCATAGACATTGCCGCCGACAATAGTATTCGATTTATCTACCGCTAATTCCACTTTCGAAAACTGTTTTGAATTGTTCAAAGGCGTTAACTCAATAAGATCGACTTCTTTACCATTCAGTTTCCTGGAGCCAGCATATTTATACCGATACTCCTTATCGTAGAAATTGGTGAAAAGCTTGTCTGGTGAGATGGTTTGTTCGTCGGGACTGTAAGTGGAGATCTGAACCTCATTGGCTGCTTTAATATAAGTCCAGACGTTTTTACTATCACAGATAATCTCCTGATCCCCAAGGGTGAGTTTGTATTTAGGGCCTTTCATGAAAAAGGAACCTTTTTTTGTCTGACTGGTCTTTCCGTTGGCGCTGACAAGATGTAAGGCAAAATTGGCTTTCAGTGACTTTAGGCCATTAATCTTTTTACTTACTGCTTCGAGGATGTTCTTAGCTTTTGTATCCTGCTGTGCAAAAGATAATCCAGAACCTAGCAAGAGGAACAGGATACTGAATAAAAAAAGTTTCTTCATTTGTTTTGAACTGTGATGTGAGCTAAGGCAATTTCTTTGCCAAAAATCATTCAAAGGTACTTAAATACTGGTCAAGCTCCGCTTCCGTATGATACAGGACTTCGCGAGGCTTACTGCCCACAGCGGGTCCGACAATGCCGGCAGCCTCGAGCTGATCCATAATCCTCCCGGCACGGTTGTACCCCAGGTTGAACCTTCGCTGAAGCATTGAAGTGGAACCGGATTGCGTCTGAACAACTACCCTTGCACAGTCTCCGAACAGCTTATCGCGGTTGGCCAGATCCACCACTTTTGTATTGGAGTCATCATCGTCCCCTTCATATTCGGGCAACTCGAAAGCAGTAGGGTAGCCCCGTTGAGCACCGATGAAATCAACCACTTCTTCCACTTCAGGCGTATCGACAAACGCACACTGCAGGCGGAGAAGTTCACTTCCGTGAGATACAAGCATGTCGCCCCGGCCGATGAGCTGCTCGGCACCACCGGCGTCGAGAATAGTGCGGGAATCAACCTTCGCTGAAACTTTGAAAGCTATCCGCGCAGGGAAGTTGGCTTTAATGGTTCCGGTGATGACATTTACCGAAGGCCGTTGAGTCGCAATGATCAGATGGATTCCCACCGCACGAGCCAGCTGCGCCAGACGTGCAATCGGCATTTCGACTTCTTTACCGGCGGTCATGATCAGATCTGCAAACTCGTCAATCACAAGGACAATAAAAGGTAGATATTTATGGCCACGTTCGGGGCTGAGCTTTCTTTTGATGAATTTTTCGTTGTATTCTTTGATATTACGGGACCCGGCCTCTTTCAGTAATTCATACCTATTGTCCATCTCAATACAAAGTGCATTGAGTGTATAGATGACCTTTTTAGTGTCGGTGATGATGGCTTCTTCTTCATTTGGAAGCTTGGCCAGGAAATGTTTTTCAATGGTGCGGTAGATGGAAAGTTCCACTTTCTTTGGGTCTACCATGACAAACTTCAGTTGAGAAGGATGCTTTTTGTAGAGCAAAGAAACGAGGATGGCGTTGATTCCAACAGACTTACCCTGACCTGTGGCGCCGGCAACCAGAAGGTGTGGCATGGTAGCCAGGTCAACTATATAGTTCTCATTGTCGATTTTCTTGCCAAGCGCAATGGGCAGAGACATTTTAGAATTCACAAACTTCCCGCTGGCCAGTAGCGCCCTCATCGACACAATTTGTTTGTTGGCATTGGGAACTTCAATACCGATGGTGCCTTTTCCGGGAATGGGTGCGATGATTCGAATACCTAAGGCAGCGAGGTTGAGGGCAATATCATCCTCGAGATTGCGGATTTTGGAAATACGTACCCCTTCTGCCGGAACGATCTCATATAGCGTGACGGTAGGACCTACAGTTGCGCTGATGCGTTGAATTTCGATTCCAAAGCTTCGAAGCGTCTGAATGATCTGGGTCTTGTTCTTTTCCAGCTCTTCTTTGTCGAGCGTAATGTTTTCCGCCCGGTCTTCAAGCAGGTCGAGCGTTGGGAACTTGTAGCTCGGAAGGTCTAATTCAGGAGCATATGGTTCATCATCTTCGATACTGATATGACCGCCATTTTTTATTACAGACGCTTCTTCATTATGTGTAACTTCCAGCGAAAGCTCTGGCTCATCAGTCATGTTATCATCGTCCTCAACTATGTCTCCGGATGCTTCCGGCAGGTTTTCCTCCTCCTGAAGCAGGTCGACGAGGATTTCTTCATCTTCCTCCACAGGGTCGTTTTCGTTCATTTTGGAAGGTACAGGAGCAGGTTTAGAAGGTGTCGTAGACTCGGATCGCTCGGTTACCGTCATTCCAAAGCGCTGCAGCGGATCGTCTTCCTCAATCCTTAGCTGCGTATGAGTGTGTTCTGCCTGTGAATCAGTCGTCGCAGGTGCTTCATTATCGGAAGTAGCCAGACTGGCAGCCAGGGTTTGGGCTTTCATCCGGGCTTTACTGAGTAACGGCCGGATGTCAAGGGCAAATATTATGAATATGAAAAAGAGGCAGATAGCTGCGAGTAGCATACCCGTCCCCAGTGTTCCCAGAAACAACTGCAGGTAACTTACCGCCTCGGTACCCCAGGCTCCTCCAAATGGGAAACTGGCATTGGGCATGAGATAGGTAAGAAGCGGGGCACAGATCAGCAGTAAAATTGAAGTCCAGCGGAGATAACGAATAACAGGAACGACTCTACGGCCATAAACCAGGTTCAGTCCGAGACCCGTGATCCAGAGTCCCAGAACGAACGAAGCAATTCCGGCACCTTTGAAAACGAGTTCATGTGCTACGACGGCACCTAGTCTTCCTCCCCAGTTTGCTACAGCGGTATTGCTATGGAAGAGAAACGCTCTGCTTCCGGATGCACTCAGGAGTTTATCCTGATCAATTTGCCAGGTAAAACAATAGCTAATTATTGATAAACAAATGAATACACCCGCGAGCAGGAAAAATGTACCGGTCCCCAGTCTTAACTGATTTCCTAAACTTACTTTTTGTGATGTTTCCTGATCCCGGTTCTTCGCTGCGCTGGATTTACTGCTTTTCTTCGACTTAGCCATAGACGGCACGAGGTATGGGATACAATATTAATGAAGTATTGGCTTTTTCGTTGGTAAATGAGTAATATTGTCAAAAAGCTTATTTTGTGTAACCGGCGATATCGGCCAAACGAATATTATTTTGCTTCCGTCTTTGATAAATAGTCGCAAACCTAGCATAGTGAATCATATAGCTGCATTTTATAAAATGAAAAAAGCTTCGTTCTTTCTGGCTTTTGTAATTATAAGCCTCAGTTTCAGTAAGGTGGCTAAATCCCAGTTGACTGTTACACCCTCACAAACTGCGGCGTCTCTGGCGCAGATGCTGGTCGGGACAGGTGTTCAGATTTCCAACGCTACCCTGGTGTGTCCTCCCAATGCCAATGGGATTTTCACTGCTATTGCACCTGCGTTTGGTTTGGATAGTGGTATTATTCTGACGTCAGGGCAGGCAAATACTGTCGGCGCGACCTGGGGGGCCAATGCGGCATACACCCAATTTGCGACCACCTCGAATAATGCCGGGGGGGATCCCGATCTGACGGCGCTGGCTAATCAGACAACTAATGATGTTTGTAAGCTGGAGTTCGATTTTGTTCCGGCAGGCGATACCATCAAGTTTGATTATGTTTTTGCTTCTGAAGAGTATAATGGACCCCATGGCAATTTTAACTGTTCGATTAATGACGTATTCGGGTTCTTTATTTCCGGGCCTGGTATCGTCGGAAATGAAAATATTGCGTTGATTCCCAACACCCCTTATGCGGTAGGAGTGAGTACTGTTAATGATGGTGTAGGTGCATCAATTGGAAACTCCTGTTATACGAACACCGGGGGTAATGGCCCCTACACCCAGTATTATAATAATAATGTGGGCAATAATAACCTGGTTTATACGGGTTTTACCGATGTCTTTACAGCGGTAAGAGCTGTGACACCCTGTACAACTTATCATTTGAAGCTGGCGATAGCTGATGCTTCTGACCATGTATGGGATTCAGGTGTGTTTTTAAAAGCAGGTTCACTGACTTCGAATGCGATCACTGTCACACCGATTGGTGGTGGGGGGCTCGCGGCGCCTCAGCCATATACGGTAAGAGGCTGTCTGCCAGGACAGTTTGTTTTCAACCGTCCTTTCCCTTATCCTACACCGCTAACGATCAAATTCCAGATTCAGGGTTCCGCTACAAATGGAACAGACTATAATCAGATTGCAGATAGTGTTGTAATCCCGGGAGGTCAGACTTCAACTATTCTGAATATTTATGGCATTCCAGTTAATCCGCCAACCGGACCTGAGAATGTGAAGCTGAGAATTTTCTCACCGTATTCCTGTACGACACCGGTTGTAATAGACAGTGCTGAAATATGGATATATGATTCGCTGGATGTTGAGATTCTTTCAGCTGATACAGCGGTCTGTAAACATGAAAGTGTACAGATATTTACAAGGGGCGATACGCTGCTGGAGTTTACATGGTATCCCTCCGCAGGATTAGACAGTGTTAACGGAAGGAATCCGACGGCGACACCTTTGAGTACAACTACCTATACGGTTGCTGCTACACTTCCGGGATCGGGCTGTCCACCGTCACATGATCATATTACCATTTCCATACAGGAAGAACCTGATGTGGATGCAGGGCCGGATATTGTCACCTGCCTTGGTGTACAGCTTCAATTGGATGTTAATGTAACACCGACTACACAGAACTATACCTATTCCTGGTCGCCGGGTACCAACCTGAGTGCGACGAATATTTCTAACCCAGTCAGCACACCCACCGGTGATATCACCTATTATATAGAAGTGGATCCAGGGGCGGCAGGCTGTCTGGGATATGATACGCTGAATATCCGGGTATTGCCTGATGATTTTTCGCTGTTCAATTCCGATACAGCAATTTGCCGCGGTGCCAGTGTTCAGATAAATGCTATTGGTGATACTAATTTTACTTATACCTGGGACCCACCGATCTGGATAAATGATCCTGGAGTTATCAGTCCGGTAATCACACCTGATACATCTCAATTGTATACCCTGACTGCTTCCTTCCCGGGTTGTCCGAATATCGTTAAACAACTGTATTTCGACGTGCAACCAGTGCCTAATGTTTATGTGGGCCCTGACCGGGAAAAGTGCCAGTGGGATACAGTCATGATCCAGCCGATTATTACTCCGGCAGGTTATCCGAATTATACCTATACCTGGGTGCCAGCCGGTGGGCTCGATGATCCCAGTTCGAAGAACGTCACCTTCTCAGGGCAGGCGAGCGTTTCGCCACTTTCGCTGAGCGTTGCTACACCCGCAGGATGTATTGGAACAGATGATCTGGACATTACTGTAAGACAGGGTAATTTTGCTTCGCTGGTGCCGGAAGATGCGGAGATTTGTCCAAGGGAGACGGTCACTATTAATGCAACCGGAGGTGTGTTTTATTACTGGAGTCCTCGTTACTATCTGTCTGATACGATGACTGCAAGTGTTGTTGCCAGTCCCGTTACCAATACTACGTATAGTGTATTGGTTACCGATCAGTATGGCTGCCTTGATACGCTTGAGTCAAGGATTATTGTGCATCCTGCGGCTGTGGTGGAATTGGGCAATACGGTAACGTTATATCCGGGAGAAAGTGTACAGATGGATCCCGAAGGAAATGGTCTGTATTTTAGCTGGTTCCCACCGCATGGGCTAAGCGCTACTAATATCGCGAATCCTGTGGCGATGCCGGATGTACGTACCCGTTACTTTGTTGAAGCAACGACTGAACATGGCTGCACGGCGATGGATTCCATCGATGTATTGGTAGAAACTGAGACACTGCTGGATCTTCCGAATGCATTTTCTCCAGGCTCACAGCCTAACGAGGAGCTAAAAATTATCAAGAGGGGCCTTGCAACTTTGAAATATTTCCGTATTTTCAACCGTTGGGGAGCGAAGGTATTTGAAACCAGCGATATAGAAGAAGGCTGGGACGGGCGTTTGAACGGAACGCCACAGCCGATGGGTGTGTATGTGTATATGATTGAGGCTGAAACCAGTACCGGGCGCCGATTTGTAAAACAAGGAAACGTAACATTAATTAGATAACATCCATATTAAGGTTAGATAACATGATCAGGAAAAATACCTTTACCCGTG
Source organism: Bacteroidota bacterium (assembly GCA_023409975.1). Classification (GTDB taxonomy): domain Bacteria; phylum Bacteroidota; class Bacteroidia; order Chitinophagales; family Chitinophagaceae; genus JAFIGV01. The sequence continues at coordinate 6,770 of JAEYQO010000021.1, forward strand.
CAGGACTTGTAGCTGCTATGGTTTTTAGCTTACAATCTGTACAGGCACAAGACATTCACTTTACCCAGTTTGATATGGCCCCGATGATTGTGAATCCTGCGTTGACGGGAGCACACCAGGGACAATGGCGTGCAGCAGGTATTTACAGGAATCAGTGGAGAAGTGTAACGGTTCCTTTTGTTACCTATGCAGCATCTTTTGACACCCGTTTGGTTAATGATCTGACCCATGATGATTATCTGGCTGCTGGTGTGCAGGTGTATAACGACAAAGCTGGTGATGGTAATCTTTCCAATTTTTCCAGTCTGGTTTCGCTAGCCTACCACAAGTTTCTGGGCCAGAACGTAGACAAAACGCTTTCTATCGGATTGCAGGGAGGATATTCACAGAAAAGTATCGATCTGAGCAGACTCTATTTTGGAAATGAGTTTGATAACGGAAATTTCAACGTTGGTACTTCCGGAGACCAATTAAATAACAAAGTCGACTACTTTACGGTGAATGCCGGATTGAACTGGTCACATGCAGTCGGTGACCGCTTTGGCTATACCATTGGTGCAGGAGCATTCAATCTGAATCAACCGCAGGAGTCGCTCCAGAAGCGTATGAACAGTGAGGTAGGTCTTGGAATTCGCTATGCCGCACAGGCAGGAGCCGTCGCCTATCTTTCTGAAAATTTCAGCCTTCGTCCCGCAGTTTTATATCAAACCCAGGCAACAGCAACAGAATTGGTTGCAGGGAATGAGTTTCACTACATCGTTGGAAATTCTGAGGTGCGTTCAGTTGCAACAGCAGTTTTTCTGGGCGGCTGGTACAGGAATAACGATGCCATGATGATTTCAGGTGGTATCGAATGGAAAGGATTCCGTCTGGGGTTAAGTTATGACTACAACACTTCTTCGCTGAATACAGCATCAAACGGTAACGGTGGGTTTGAGATTGCACTGCGCTATGTCGCGCCCAGTCCACTTGATTTTGCACGTCGCTTAGTCTATCCTTGCGCACGTTTCTAATTCACTGAGAGGGAAGGGCAAAAAATATTTTTGCCCCTTTCTTTTTTTCAAACAGATTGTTACTTTTATACCCATTAACAATGCTCACGCACATGAGAAAAAATTGGCTGCTCTTAGTTTTGGCAACGATTCTTGTTTCAACACAAAATGATAGTTATGCGCAGCAACAACGTACGGAGAAATACAGGAACAGGGCAAATGATCCTGTAGCTCAGTTACCATATTATAAGAAGCTTCGCTGGGCAGATGATCTTTTCAGAGCCGGCAGCTATTTCAATGCAATAGAATACTACCAGCAATTGAAGCAGGAGCAGGAGCGTAATCCTTATCTGGCTTATCAACTGGCTGAAGCTTATTGGATGACCAGGGACTACGTACCTGCAGCTCACTACTATGGTGAGGCTTTTGGTCTGGCTCCCAAGCTTTATCCGGAAGCTACCTTCAAGCAGGCGATGATGCTTAAAATGCAGGGCGAATATGAAGATGCTGTCGCTATGTTCGAAAGGTTCATTGCCGACAATCCGAAGACTTTCAAAAAACTTAAGCAAAGAGCACAACGTGAAATTGAAGGTGCCCGCATGGCGATGAATTCTCTGAATGATCCCATTCCTGTTACCATCATCAATGCAGGACCGAACGTTAACAGTGCCTACACAGAATTGTCTCCCTATCCACTGGGCGATTCAGCTTTACTGTTCTCCACCATGAGGCAAAATCAGGTGGTGGAAGTGAGCAAGTCAAATCGTGCTGACTACATGTCAAGGATGATGATTTCTAAGAAGCAGCAGAATGTACCTGTAGCTGATTCCTTCCAATGGGCGCTGACTTTCCATGATAAGTTTACAGATGTAAGGTCACACGTGGGTAATGGCGTTTTTAGTCCTGGTGGCGATCGCTTCTACTTTACAAAATGTTCTGAAGGAGACTCTATGCAGGTCAACTGCCAGATTTGGGTTTCTAAATTCGAAGGTAGTGGATGGACCGATCCTGTAATGTTGGGTGGTGGTATCAATGATGAGGGGTCTAACACACAGCCTTTCGTTGCAATGGTTGGTAAGAAGGAAGTTCTGTTTTTCTCTTCAAATCGCAAGCTGCAAAGCCGTGGTGGATATGACATCTGGTATTCCATTATCGATACCCGGAATGGTACCTATCGCCGACCTCAGAATGCAGGTAAGCAGATTAACACAGAACAGGATGAGATTACACCTTACTACGATTCCCGTTTGAATAAACTTTATTTCGCATCGAATGGATGGGTTACAATGGGCGGATTTGATATCTTCTCCGCTGACGGTGGTCCGTCCCGCTATACCAATCTGGTGAATCTGGGATATCCTATTAATACATCTGCTGATGAACTCTATTACATCAAAGATCCAATGGGCAAGCCAGATGCTTATGTAGTTTCCAACCGTATCGGTTCAATAGCTCTGAAGAATCCAACTTGTTGCGATGATATCTGGAGAATCCAGTATGAGCCAAGACTGGTTGCGATGGGCCGGGTAGTAAACTGTGTCGGTAATGATACCATGACAGATCTCGTTGTCAAACTGGTAGACAATAATGGAGATGTCAAGACTTACAACTCCACTAACGGAACTTTCGCATTTAACCTCGCAAGAGAGAAGACTTACGTAATCACCGCGGATAAGCAAGGGTTCTCCTCTACGAGGGCTACCATCAGCACCATGGACGTAAAGCGCTCTGATCCGGATGATACTGCCATGGTGACCATCTGCCTGGAGACTATCGAGAACCGTTTCCGCGTAAGCAATGTTTATTACGACTATGATCTCGCTACTCTGCGTCCCGAGTCGGTGGCTTCTCTCGATTCTCTTGTAAATTTCATGAGAGACAATCCGTCTTTGAGCGTAGAGATCTACTCATTTGCTGATGCGAAAGGTACAGACGCTTATAATAAGAAACTGTCTGAACGACGCGCACAGGCTGTTAAGGATTATCTGGTCAACAACGGTATCGAAGGTGAGCGTATGATCGTGAAAGGTCTTGGTGAAACGAACCCCGCGGCGCCAAACACAACCGAAGGTGGCGCTGATAATCCAATGGGTCGTCAGTTGAACCGTCGTACAGAGTTTAGGATCGTAACTGACGTTCCTACCAGAAGGATCATCTTTAACAGTGCAAAACCTGGTTCTCTTGATGAACAACAAAGAAATCTGGAGATCGATGAAAACATGAATGATGATTCGGAAAGTGATTTTGACTCTGAGTTCGGAGATCCTGGTAGCCGGGTGAACTAATAATTTTTACAGAACTTTATACCAATAGGCTGTATTCGTACAGCCTATTTTTTTGATATGAACTATATAGAGATTGTGATTCCTGATGCTGTAGGTGAAAGGGCAGAGGAGATCATTGCTTTACTGGCAGACGAGCCCTTTGAAGGGTTTGAGGAGAAAGATAGCGGCCTTCATGCATACATCAGTGATGTGAATTTCAATGAAGCTGTGTTGAAAAGGGTTTTACAGAACTACGGTCTGGATTATTCAATAGCAAAGATCCCCAAAACGAATTGGAACAAGAGTTGGGAGGAGCATTTTGATCCCGTGAGGATTGAAGGCTTCTGTACCGTCCGGGCAGATTTCCATGATATTCCAGTTGATACGCCCTATGAGATCATCATCACACCTAAAATGTCCTTTGGTACAGGTCATCATGCTACCACCAAACTCATGATGCTTCAGATGAAAGAGTTGGATTTTCGGGGCAAGACTGTCTACGATTTTGGTACAGGAACGGGAATACTGGCAATATTAGCTGCAAAGCTGGGTGCCGTAAGCATTGCAGGTGTGGATCATGAAGAGTGGGCAGTAGAAAACGCCCGGGAGAATTGCACGAGGAACGCTGCGGACCATGTCAGAGTGGAACTCGGCTCGATTGTGAGGCTGCCTCAGGCACCCTGTGATATTATGCTCGCTAATATTAACCGCCATGTGCTACTGGAATACATGGGACAGATTCGCCGTCGTTTGATGGATAGCGGCATGGTTCTGATGAGCGGGATTCTGCTGGAAGATCGCATTATTATCGAAAGTGCAGCAACAGGTGAGGGATTACAATTGGTTGGAGCCAGATCCAGCGGTGATTGGCTTTCTCTGCTGTTTCAGGTCGCGGATTAGGTACTGTACGTTTGTTTCTAATGCCGGTTTAACAAAAAATCTAGGGCTCGGGGACTAGGTTTTGCCATCAAAACGATTAAATTTGTCATCTTTCAATAAGGATTTCTAAACATGTTTATAGCAATATTGTTTGTATTAGCCTACCTGATCGGCTCTATTCCAACAGCCGTTTGGTTAAGCAAATCATTACACGGTATTGATATACGGGAGCACGGAAGCGGAAATGCAGGAGCCACTAACACTTTCAGAGTGCTCGGTTCGAAAGCGGGTTCAGCAGTGATGCTTATTGACATGCTCAAGGGTTTCATTGCAGTAAAACTTTCATTATTATCTCATTATCCCTGGTACAGCGAGGCTATCACCGATTTACAGGTGTTTCTGGGACTAGCAGCTGTTGTGGGGCATATCTTCCCCATATGGGCTGATTTCAGAGGCGGTAAGGGTATCGCTACGTTGTTTGGGATGATTCTTTCGATACAGCCACTGGTAGCGGTGAGTCTTGTTGGTGTTTTTCTCGCATTCCTGTTCTTAACACGTTATGTGTCGCTTAGTTCCATCAGCGCGAGCATTGCATTCCCTTTACTGATACTGTTTATTTTTAAGGCTCCGGAGCTCAGCTACCGGGTCTTTGCTATCGCAACTGCCTGCCTCGTGGTCCTCACGCATTACAAGAACATCAGTCGTTTACTCCACGGGAACGAAAGTAAGATCTCATCTTTTCGCAGACGGAGAAACAGAGGCCATAATTCCTGATACGCGTTATTGGTACAAGAATTTATCTGGTCCATTGTCATAAAACAGTAGGACATGAAGAAAATTTGGTTACTAGTCACCGGTGTTGTACTCAGCATCGCTATTTATTCCTGTTTCACTAATCCGATCACCGGCAGGAGGGCACTAAGTCTGGTAGACGAAGGCACCATGCAGCAGATGGCACAACAGGAGTATCGCTCATTCCTTTCAACCAATCCACCACAGAGGGGCACCCGTGATGCAGAAATGGTGAGCCGGGCCGGTAGTCGGATTGCAGATGCGGTTCGGCAATACCTGAGCAGTATCAATCAGTTAGATCTAATTGAAGGGTATAACTGGGAGTTTAATCTCGTCAATAACAATTCCGCCAACGCCTGGGCAATGCCAGGAGGAAAGGTGGCTGTTTACTCCGGCCTGTTACCGCTGGTTCAGAATGAAGCCGGCCTTGCGACAGTGATGGGTCATGAAGTAGCCCACGCCATAGCCCGTCACGCCAGTGAGCGCGCCAGTCAGCAACTGGCAGCCCAGTATGGAAGTCAGGCGCTCGGCGGTCTTTTGGGTTCCAATCCGGGTGCAGCCTCTCAGATATTTGATCTGGCGGTTGGTATCGGGGCTCAGGGTGCATTATTGAAATTCTCCAGGGACCAGGAGAGCGAAGCAGACCGGATGGGCCTTATCTTTATGGCACTGGCGGGTTATAACCCGAATGAAGCCTTGAATTTCTGGTCGAGGATGTCTGCAGCAAAAAGTGGAAGCGGAGCTCCACCGGAGATTTTAAGTACGCACCCCAGTGACCAAACCAGGATGAATAACATCAGGAAATGGATTCCGGAAGCAATGAAATACTACCGCCCCAATTAACAGCCGTTCAGAAGCTGGTAAGCCTTTTTATACCTGTAAGAATTCTGAAGAGTTCCAGCCCGGAAAACCCGACGCTGGAACTCTTCTATTATAAGGGACAATGGCAATTGGGGACAGAAGATGCTACTTATTCAGACGGTGACCGGTATACACCTTTGCTGGTCGGATTCGGTGCGGTGGCGGAAAGACTAAACGAGGTAAAGCATGTTGGCGTTCTGGGTGCAGGACTAGGTAGTGCAGCCATTATTCTGGAGAAGATGGGACTGACTCCCGAGATCAGCCTCGTTGATGTGGATGAAGAAGTATTAAGGATCGCAAGGAGCGTAATGCCTGTCGAAGATTCGAGGATAAATTATATCTGCAGCGATGCCCGGCTTTTCCTTGAATCCGGGCCGAAATTTGATCTTCTGGTCGTCGACCTTTTCAAAGGAAGAGTAGTTCCGGATTTCGTCCAGGAGGCTGCCTTCCTTAAGGAGTGTAAAGCTGCGATCGGAAAGGACGGCATGCTGGTATTGAACTATATTGCAAATGAGCCCGTTAAATGGAAAGGGTTCCTGGAGACTTTCCGCTCCGTCTTTCCGGAACACGAGGTCATCAAAAATGGTATGAACCGGGTTCTGACCGTTAAAGCTTAGCAGACTGAATGCGCAGCACCTTTCGGTTCTTCTTCTGTACTCTCATCTTCTCTGGTACCAATTTCCCGATCTCATCCATCAGGCTCTGAAGTAAACTAAGTTTTACAAAATGGCTATTAGTGACCAAAGCAATCTCCCGAACAGGTTCCGGATCTTCAAAATACCTGATGCGCTCGATCTGATCTTCGGGCATGTCGAAAGTTGCCAGCTCCGGCAGCACGGTCATACCCTTGTTTTTATCCACCATTTTCCGGAGCGTCTCTACATTTGAGCTTTCATAGCGAAAAGCTTTTTCAGCCTGCAGCTTCTGTACCTGATCGCTGCACAGATTGATGATCTGATTTCGCATGCAGTGCCCTTCATTCAACATCCAGATTCTATCAAGAGCGATATCCGGGGGACTGACCAGCCGCTTCTTCAATGCTTTTTCATCTTCGGAAAAGTATCCAACGAAAGGCTCGTAGAAAAGAGGGTATTCTTTGATGCCGTTCTCTTCCAGAGGCGTACTCACCAACGCCGCGTCCAGTTCATCGTTCTTTAAAGCCGTAATGATCCTGTTTGTCTCCATCTCCGTCACACGAAGCCGCACCTCGGGGAAATTGGTCACATAGCCTTCCAGAAGTGCAGGTACGATATAAGGAGCCAGCGTGGGTATCACTGCAAGGCGAAAGCTTCCGGCGACCGTGTTTTGCTGGCTTTGGATCAACTCATGAATCTTCTCACATTCCGCCAATACCGTCCTGGCCTGCTCCACAATAGCCTCGCCCATCGCCGTTATTGCTATGGGGTGTTTATTCCTGTCGAAAAGCCTGACACTGAGTTCCTCTTCAAGCTTCTGAATCTGCATACTAAGCGTAGGCTGGGTCACAAAACATTTTTCAGCAGCTGCGACAAAGCTCTTATAAGTAGCTACAGCGACCACATATTCTAACTGCGTAATGGTCATTTGATGAATTTGTAGGACAAACCTAATGTATAAATTCGGAAAGTCCATTTATGATAACGGTGAATGATCAGAGGCATTTACCTGGTTTCCATCCGACTAACCCGGGCTGAATTCAGAAACCTTAAATTATCAATGCTCAACCATCAATGCTCAACCATCAATCCTCAGTCCTCACTTAACAACCTTAAAATATTTGATTTTTCTAAAACCCGTATTTTTTTTATATTAGTAGCACATAAATGCGGATCATGAAACTACTTTCTACCTTGTTTGGGGCCAGTATGGTCGTTTTATTTCCCCTCGTGTCTGTAGCACAGTCGGTAACTGTAACAACAGGGATTCCTTCGTCGGCAACCACGCTGACGGCTGTAGGACAAACCCCGGGAATCACCTTTGTGGTGATCAACAACAACAATTATCCAATGGTGCTGGATGATATGTCAGTTTACAGAGACGCTGCTTCCAGTGGAAAGACCTGGACTTTGTATTATTCCGCAACCTCCCTTTCAGGTCCTTCTGCCATCAACACCGCAGCAGGATGGACGCAAATAGCAACAACAACAGCTCCGGCCGCCAGTAGCACAGGTATCCACCCTGTGTTTACCAATATCAATTTCCAGATTCCAGGTAACACCACCTATCGGTTTTACGTCTGCCATTCCGGAGATGTGTTCAACTATGGTAGCGCTGCGTCTACACCGAATAATTTTTCCAGTGGAGGAATGACCATCGCTACAGGAAACTATCAGATCTCCGGACAGAATGTAGGCCACGCGGGCTATAGCGCCAGTCTGTCAACAGCTTTCGTCCCCAGATTTTTTGGAGGTACCTTGACGTTCGACCCGGGTTCCGCCAATAACCTGCACGGTATGGCGATTACCTCACCAGCAGGTAATTCTGATAACTGTCATGGTGCGGATCTTCCTATTAGAGTTAAAATTCAGAATACAGGTAGTGCGCCACAATCCAACTTCCCCGTTGGCGCCAGTTATACCGGACCGGCAAACGGATCCGTAACAGGTATGTACACAGGAACGCTTGCTCCCGGTGCCATCGACTCCATCGACCTTGGACCGCTTAATCTGCAGCCCGGCAACTATGTTGTGAAGGCTTATACCATGCTGGCGACCGACACCCTCAATCTGAATGATACCACAGGTTCCGTCAGCTTTCTCATAAAACAGCCCGTTCCATTACCCGTAACGCTTTCCGATACCGTTTGCGTGGGTGAAAATGCGACGATGGCTGTTGTCACGGTTCAGGGCGCACAATACCGGTGGTATTCCGGCAGCTCGGGCGGTACTCCTGTTTTCATCGGGAATAGCCTTTCCTTTAATCCGCTCAGTGCCGATACCACGCTGTATATCGCATGCCTGGAGAACGGATGCGAGAGTGCCAGAGTGCCGGTACATGTTGCGATCGGTCCGGCCCCTGTGGTCAATCTCGGATCAGATACCAGCTTTTGCGAGTCTATTCCTCTGGTTCTCGATGGCGGCAATCCCGGAGGCGTCTACACCTGGAGCACCGGCGACTCTACACAGTCCATTACTGTCACAAATGTTTCAGGTACCTACTGGGTGAGTGTCGACAAATATTGTGTCCGTTCCGATACGGTTGTGGTAGACATCGCTCCCATGCCTCATGTAAACGGAATTTCCTACGTCCGGATTTCTGATGTTTACCATTTTTCCCCTACTAATCCTCAAAATGTGGATAGTTACTTCTGGATATTCGGCGACGGCAGTACCTCAACACTTTCCAATCCCGTACATGATTATGCTGATGAGATTGATGTAGACATGCATGTACGTCTGATCGTTACCAATAACTGCGGCTCAGACACCGTGCAACGATTTGTGACCACACCAGTGCAGGGCGTGGAAGGACTTAGTGGTGATATCATCGTCTATCCTAATCCTGCCAGGGATCAGGTCAGGATCCAGGCTGAAGGCAGCAGATTGACAGCTGCAGAAGTATATGACGTTACAGGCAGATTACTGGGTAAACACTCCGCAAACAATTCATCGTCCATTACGCTGACCGTAAATCATCTGGCTGCTGGAAACTACGTTTTGCGAATCTTCACCGATAAGGGTCAGGAACAAAGGTTGGTACAGGTAAAACATTGACCGATTCTGAACACTTGATAAGGCTTCCGCTCCAGGAAGCCTCTTTTCTGCTGCTCTGAAACTGAACGTTTCATCAATACATGATATTTATTATTCGATGTATATGAGACGACTTGATTAAATACTTTTTATATTAGGTATCAAATTGTTTACCCATGAAATTAGTTTTACGTTCTTTCTGCCTGCTGGGCATTCTTATGCTTTCCGGATTTGGACTTACCAGAGCACAGCCCACCTCCATTACTACCGGCCTGCCGAATTCAGCCTCCAGCCTGGCAGGGACCAATCCCGGTATTAGCTTCGTAATCACGAACAACAACAGCTATCCCATCATTCTGCAAACAATGGATGTTTACAGGGCCTCCAATCAGAACGGACTCACCTTCACCCTCAAGTATTCACCCACTTCACTGAGCGGGACTCCAAACGTAACCGCCTGGACCGTTGTAGGAACAGCAACGGCGAGTGCTGTGAGTTCCACAGGGATTCACCCGACATTCAGTAACCTGAACTTCACTATTCCGGCTAACACGACTTATCGCTTCGCCGTGCAAAATAGCGGTAGCAGCCTGAATTACGGAGGTAGTTCTACCACACCAAACTCCTTTTCCAACGGTGGAGTCACGCTGGGGCGCGGCAGCTATCAGATCAATAGTGCCAATGTCGGATACTCTGGCGGCAATGGCAATCTCACCATCACACCTCGCTTCTTCTGTGGTACCATAACATTCGTAAATGGTTCTGCCAATAATCTGGAAGCGCTCATGGTTAGTCAACCTACCCCAAATTCATCGGTTTGCTATTCCACAGCGCTCCCGGTCCGGGTCGTGTTCAAAAACGCCGGCAGTCAGCCTCAATCCAATTTTCAGATCGGCGCAAACTACTCCGGACCATCGTCCGGTACTGTCACTGGTATGTACACCGGTACCATTCAGCCGGGAGATACCGACTCGCTTGATCTGATTCTGAGCAATGTTCAGCCCGGTAATTATGTTCTCACCGGCTTCACTATGTTATCCACCGATACGCTTAACTCAAACGATACTGCTGCAGCGGTGATGTTTCAGCTATTACCACCAGTGGCCGGACCTACAACCTATTCAGACACCGTTTGTGTTGGTAACGATGCCGTTCTCACAGTTGATGTTCAGCCTTCTTCCCAATATCGCTGGTATTCCAGCCTGAACGATCCAAATCCTGTTCACGTTGGAAACAGCCTCACTTTTTCACCCCTCGTTCAGGACACCACGCTTTATGTAGCCTCCGTCACCAGTGGCTGTGAAAGTACCAGAGAAGCTATTCATGCGGCTTTCGGACCTCCGCCTGTTCTCAATCTCGGCAACGATACCGCCTTCTGTGAATCCAGTCCATTGGTACTGGACGCCGGTAATCCCGGTGGTATCTACACCTGGAGCACCGGAGATACTACCCAGTCTATCTCCATCACCAACCAATCGGGCACCTACTGGGTGGTGGTGGATAAATACTGCCTTGCCTCAGATACTATCGACGTGAATATCGCACCAATGCCCTCAGCAAATGGTATTTCGTTCGTTCGCATGAACAATACCTATTACTTCACAGCTACAAACCCGGAACATATCGATAACTATTACTGGATCTTCGGCGATGGTGCCACATCCAGTCTCCCCGATCCTACACATACTTACGATCTTTCCATCACGACACCTACGAATGTGATGCTCATCATTTCAAACAATTGTGGTAGTGATACTATCGGTCGCATCATCCCAACTTCAATTTCCGGACTGGAAGTGAATGATCCGTCATTCACCATCTATCCTAATCCGGCATCTACTGAGCTGAATGTAAAAGCCGCTGTAAGAATGGACCAGCTACTAGTCATGAACACCGTTGGAACGGTAGTACACCGTCAGGTACTGGGCGGACTTAAAAACACTTCTGTTGATCTCAGTAGACTTGCTTCCGGATCTTACTTCATCGTAGTTGCTACAGAGGAGGGAAATCTGAAGCAGCGGTTCCAGATCGTTCGGTAAACGCTGATGATAACAAAAGGCGAAGCCGGTCGGTCGACCGGCTTCGCCTTTTAATACAGTATCTGCCTATCGGCTATAGTTCGGTGCTTCTTTGGTAATTACCACATCGTGCGGATGGCTTTCTGCCATAGATGCGGCAGTGATTCTTATGAACTGGGCATTGTCCTGCAGGTCTTTGACACTCGCAGCGCCACAATAGCCCATTCCGGCTCTCAATCCGCCAATGAATTGTTGTATAACCTCTGAAAGATATCCCTTATAAGGCACCCTTCCCACAATTCCTTCCGGCACCAGTTTCTTGATATCAGCCTCCACGTCCTGGAAATAACGGTCTTTCGACCCTTCCTGCATGGCTTCAACAGATCCCATGCCGCGGTACGACTTAAACTTTCTTCCTTCGTAAATAATGGTCTCTCCCGGACTCTCCTCCGTGCCGGCAAAAACGGATCCTGCCATGACGCAGGAGGCACCCGCAACGAGGGCCTTTACCATATCGCCTGTATAGCGGATGCCGCCATCTGCTATCACCGGAATTCCCTTCCGTTTTAGTGCCTGTGCTGCCTCCATGATAGCGGTTAGCTGAGGGGCACCTGCTCCGGTCACAACCCTCGTAGTACAAATGGACCCCGGTCCCACACCCACTTTTACAGCATCAGCTCCGGCGTCCGCCAGCGCTTTGGCGCCCTCTGCGGTGGCGATATTCCCTCCGATAAGCGGTAGGTTCTTAAAGGCTTGCTTTACTTTTTTTACCATTGTAAGCACGCCAACATGGTGTCCGTGAGCACTATCCAGCGTTATGACATCTACACCAGCGTTCACCAGTGCAGCCACCCGGTCCATAGTATCTCCGGTAACCCCTACGGCGGCGCCAACGTACAAACGGCCCATGGTATCTTTTGCAGAATTGGGATGGCTTTTCAGGTGAATGATATCCCTGAAGGTGATCAGTCCGATCAGTTTACCTTTTTTATCTACAATAGGAAGTTTTTCAATCTTGAACCTCTCAAGGATAGTCTCTGCCTTGGCCATACTAGTGCCTGCGGGTGCTGTCACGAGGTTGTCCTTCGTCATCACCTCGCTGACCTTCTTTTTCATGTTTTTCTCAAAGCGCATGTCACGGTTGGTCAGAATGCCTACCAGCTTCTGATTATCGTCTACGATGGGGATTCCGCCTATTTTGTTTTCACGCATCACCTTCACAGCCTCTCCGACAGTCGCTTCTGGCTTTAGCGTGATCGGGTCTACGATCAACCCGCTTTCAGAGCGTTTTACCTTACGCACCTGCTCCGCCTGCCGCTCAATACTCATATTTTTATGCAGGATGCCCAGGCCACCTTCACGTGCCAGTGCAATAGCCAGGCGAGCCTCAGTTACCGTGTCCATGGCAGCGGAAACCATAGGCAGGTTCAGTTTAATGTCTCTTGTAAGATTCGTGGAAATGTTTACCTCTCGTGGGAGGATCTCAGAATAGGCGGGAACTAATAATACATCGTCAAATGTCAGACCCTCACCGTAAAACTTAGATTTTGCAGCCATGTGCAAAGATAGGGCGAGGGAACGGAATAATAAAAATCAACCTCCATCCAGTTCAGCCTATGTTGCCTTCAAACTTTATTTTTGCAGGATGCAGATGCATGAGGTTACAACCAGGGCCGACAAAAATGCTTTCCTGGAACTCCCTGTGAAAATTTATCAGGGCGATCCCAACTGGATCCGACCCCTGGACAAGGATATAGAAAGTGTTTTCGATCCTTCGAAGAACAAGATGTTCCGGCAGGGCGAGTGCAGCCGCTGGTTATTGAAGACAACTGAAGGCGAAGTGATTGGCCGGGTAGCCACTTTCGTTAACAAGAAGTATAAGATGGAGCAGCCCACAGGAGGCTTTGGTTTTTTCGAGTGCATCAATGATCAAAATGCTGCCAATTTCATCTTCGATCACTGCAGGTCGTGGTTACAGCAAAGGGGAATGGAAGCCATGGATGGCCCGATCAACTTCGGAGAGCGCGATCGGTGGTGGGGGCTCCAGGTACAGGGGTTTCAGCCGCCGCTGTACTGCATGAATTATAATCCTCCCTATTACCAGCAGCTATTTGAAAATTATGGCTTTCAGGTCTATTTCAATCAGATCTGCTTTTCTCTAAAAACCCTCGACCCTGTACAGCCAAAATTTATTCAACGACACAAAGAGCTTTCAAAGGACCCTAACTTTCGGTCGATCCCGATTTCCAAAAGTAACCTTGACAAGTTCGTGAAAGATTTCACCTATATCTACAATAAGGCCTGGGCTGGACACGGTGGAGGGAAACAACTGGAAGAACGCACGGTGGCGAAGATGTTCAAGACGATGAAGCCGGTGATCGATGAACATATTACCTGGTTCACCTACTACAAAGAGGAGCCAATCGGAATGTGGGTGAACCTGCCTGATCTTAACCAGTATTTCAGACATTTCAACGGAAAGTTCGGACTGTTGGAAAAGTTAAGGTTCCTCTGGATGCAGCGGTTTGGTACCTGTACCCGCTTTGTAGGTCTGGTCTTCGGGGTCATTCCTGAATTTCAGGGAAAAGGTGTTGATGCGTATATGATCGTAGAAGCGGCTAACGCCGTTCAACCAAGGGGTAAATACGAAGATTACGAGATGATGTGGATCGGTGACTTCAATCCTAAAATGATCAACATCGCTGAAAATCTGGGTACCAAAAGAAGTCGGATACTATCTACTTATCGATTTCTTTTCGACAGGGACAAAGAATTCCGGCGTCACCCGATGCTCGGCTGATTCTAACTCCCCGTAAAGAGATAATCCCGTTCCACTTTGCAGATCCTGACCAGGTAGTTTTTATACCATGTACTCCTGCCCAGGCGCTGTGCCTCCAGATGGTCGGTTTGTTGTTTCCATTGTTTGATGGCTTCCAGATCGGTCCAGTAGGACACGGTGATGCCGAGTCCATCCCTCGCTGATTCCATTCCCAGAAATCCCGGCTGCTCCTGAGCTAGCCGGACCATATCTTCCGCCATCGCAGCATACCCTTTGTCTTCACTGGTTCTTTCCGAGGTAAAGATCACGGCGTAGTAGGGTGGAGGTGGTGTGTTTGCGAACATATAATCGATGGATTATTTATCTGTACATCCTTCTACCATTTCCATCAGCTTTATCGCTTCCATGGCTTCTTTCACATCGTGAACCCGCAGGATGGAGGCACCCTGTTGCAGGGCAATGACATTCAAGGCTGTAGTGCCGTTCAGCGCTTCCTCCGGCTGAATGTTCAGGGTGCGGCAGATCATGGATTTGCGGGATAATCCCGCCAGCACGGGCTTGCCGGCGATCCGGAAGGTGTGTAGCTGTTGCAGTAACTGAAAATTATGAGCAACAGTCTTTCCAAAGCCAAAACCAGGGTCGATGATAATATCTGTAATTCCGGCCGCTTCACATTGTTGCACCGAGGCAATCAACGCTTCAGCTACTTCCCGGACGACATCAGTGTATTGGGGGTCTTTCTGCATGGTGGCTGGCGTGCCCTGGATATGCATCGTAATAAACGGTACACCCAACGCGGCAACTGTTTCAATCATCGCTTCATCAAACCCTCCGCCGCTGATATCATTGACGATTAAAGCGCCTGCTCCGACCGCTGCTTTAGCGGTAGCAGCATTGTAAGTATCTACAGATATCCATGCCTCGGGAAAAGCCCTGGCAATACCTGTAATAACCGGAGCTACTCTTTCTGTTTCGAGGTCGGGGGGCATCAATGCCGTTCCCGGGCGACTGGAGGCCCCACCGATATCCAGGATGGCAGCGCCTTCCTCCAGCATGCTCCCTGCTTTTTGGATGAGTTCATCTAAAGAGCTTTCCCTCCCCTTGTTGTAAAAACTATCCGGCGTCGCATTCAATATGCCCATCACCACGGGTCGGGAGAGGTCCAGCAGCCTGCCCCTGCTCTGCAGCGTCGTTTGTACCGGCAATAGCTTATTTTTGGTACTCATTCTCCTACAAAGAAAATGCAGGATTCGCTAAGCAGCAACACAATTGTGAAGCATAATACCACAGAACAGTACAGACAAGTTATCGGGAGGTGTAAGGAACTCTACCTCAATAAAGCACGTGATTACGGCACCTCCTGGAGGGTTTTGCGGCCGATTTCCATTGTCGACCAGATCTATATCAAGGCCTGGCGCATCCGTCAGATCCAGGAAAAAGGTCATCAGAAAATAGAAGATTCTATCGAGTCTGAATTCATTGGCATTGTTAATTACGGTATCATCGCTTTGATCCAGCAATCGCTCACAGCAAATGAGACCATCGAACTGGCTCCTGAACAGGCACTGGCAGCTTATGAGAAACAGGCGGGCATCATAGAAGAACTGATGCACCAGAAGAATCATGATTATGGGGAGGCCTGGAGGGATATGAGTCAGGAATCATTTGCCGATCTGATCCTCGTGAAGCTGCTCCGGATCAGACAAATCCTTGCGAACGAAGGTAAAACCAGCGTATCGGAAGGTATCGACGCCAATTTTATCGATATTGTAAACTATGGGATTTTCGCCCTGATCAGGATTTCAGAAGAACAAAACAGATCATAAATATCAAGCATAAACACACACACCTATGAAGTACATTCTCTGGTTATTCAGGATCGTTGTCGGTGTCCTGTTTATTTTTTCAGGGCTGATCAAAGCCAATGACCCACTGGGGTTAAGCTACAAAATGAATGAGTTCTTCGAGGTCTGGCATATGTACTGGGCCATGGACTACTCCCTGATCCTCTCCGTCCTGATGATCGGGTTCGAGATCATTGCCGGTGTCGGAGTGCTGATCGGAGCCGCGTTCAGGGCGTTTTCATTCCTGCTATTGTTGCTGACTGCATTTTTCACCTTTCTGACGGGATACGTTTACCTGACCGATAAAATCAAGGAATGTGGCTGTTTTGGTGATTGTATCAAGATTTCCAACGCTGAGACTTTCTGGAAGGATGTGATCCTCCTCGTTATCGTGCTCATCCTGTTCTTCCTCAGAAAACGCGTCAAACCGCTATTCAACGGATATGCCACTGCCGCTATTATGATCCTCACTGCTTTCTTCTCTTTCGGGGTGCAATGGTGGACGCTGGAGCATCTTCCTTTCTACGATTGTCTGCCCTACAAGGTGGGCGCCAGCATTCCTGAGAAAATGAAGATTCCTGAAGGCGCCATTCCCGATCAGTACGAATCGGTAATGATATATGAAAAGGATGGTAAGCAGGAGGAGTTCACCATGGAAAATTATCCCTGGCAGGATACCACCTGGAAGTTCGTAGACAGAATCGATAAGCTTGTGCAGAAAGGTAATGCCGAACCTGAGATCAAGGATTTTGTGCTGAGCGATTATGAAGGTAATGACTATACAGAATCGGTACTGAATTCACCCGGCCATACGTTCCTGTTGTTCCTGAGGGAAACGGATAAAGCGCGCAGGGATAATATGGATGACCTGCAGGAACTGGTGCAGCAATCAAAAGCTGCAGGTGTGCCTTTCTATATTGTCAGCGCCACCAACCAGGAGGAAACACGGGCGTTCATCCAACAGAACGGATTGGAAGCAGCAGAGGTGCTCATTGTAGACAATACGGTGAGTAAGTCGGCCCTCAGATCGAACCCCGGCCTGATGTTATTGGAGCAGGGAGTGATCCGTGGTAAGTGGAGCTTCAGGAATTATCCGGAAGAAGTCCGCATGCAGAACGGACAAGTTCAAATCATCGAAGACTAGTGACTGGATTGTTGCTCAGGAAGTTGCGCTATAGTGTTCTCGTGTTGCTCGGACTCGTAACACTGGTGTTCTTCCTGTTCAACGTCCTGCCGGGTGATCCCGCACGGCTCACCATGGGACAGCGTACAGACGTGGCAACCATTGAGAACGTGCGCCGCGAACTGAACCTCGACAAGCCCATCGGCACAAGGTACCTGTTGTTTCTGAACGATCTGTCGCCCCTTAGCCTGCATTCCACCCCGGAATCGGTTATTAAATACACCCATCTGAAGCTGTTGGGCTTTTCCTCCGGTCACCAGCTCATTCTGAAGTATCCTTATCTCGGTCGTTCCTACCGAACCAAACGCGAGGTGAGCAGTATTCTCATAGAAGCACTGCCGGGCACGGTGATACTGGCGCTGGCAGCCATCATCTTCGCAACCATCTTCGGTATCCTGTTAGGCGTGGTGGCGGCGCTGAAAAGGAATACCTGGCTCGATACTTCCGCTATTGCAGCCAGCGTAGCCGGCATCTCAATGCCGTCTTTCTTTGCCGGTCTGCTGATCGCTTATGTATTTGGGTTTTTGTTGAGCGACTATACAGGTTTGCACATGACCGGCAGTCTCTGGGAGTATGATCCGCTTCATGGTCCGCAGCTCGCCCTGAGCAACCTGATCCTTCCGGCCCTGGCGCTGGGCATCCGTCCCCTGGCCATTATTACACAGCTTACCCGCAGCGCGCTGCTGGATGTATTATCTCAGGATTATATACGGACCGCCTATGCCAAAGGACTTTCTACCCGCAAAGTCGTCTGGTCACACGCCCTCCCAAATGCCCTGAATCCAGTAGTCACAGCTATCTCCGGCTGGCTGGCGGAACTTCTGGCAGGCTCTTTCTTTGTCGAATACATCTTCGGCTGGAAGGGGATCGGGAAGCTGACAGTCGATGCACTGGAACATTTTGATTTTCCCCTCGTAATGGGTGCCGTGCTGCTTTCCGCCTTCCTGTTCATCATGATCAACCTCCTGACAGACCTGCTCTATGGCTGGATCGACCCCCGTGTACGGTTAAGATAGTTGTGTAACCTCTGCGTTAAGAAATTATTAACTCTCTGTTACCTGTTCCCTGAAAGCCCTCAGAAAAATACCTTTGCGCATCGTTTTTCCTGATTGTCAGGCCTTTCAAATGGCTTGAATTTTTAGCGGGAAGCAGGGGAAACCACGGATTGAACTACCGGATATTCTGGTTTCATCAAAATATAACCAACATTAAAATACCTCTATATGGGTTTCAGTTCTATCATCAAGCTCTTCATGCCGAAAGACCGCATCTTCTATGCTTTGTTCGAAGAGGTTACGGACGTACTCAAGGAAATGGCAACCGTCTTCTCTCAGGCAGTGGCTGAAACCGATGTGGCCAAAAAGGAGAAGATGCTGCAGTCACTGGAAGAGCTGGAGCATAAGAATGATGAGATAACCCATCGCATTTTTATTGAGCTCGGTAAGAACTTTATCACTCCTTTCGACAGGGAGGATATTCATGCGCTGGCAACTTCGCTGGATGATATAGCGGATTTCATCTGGGGATCAGGAAAGCGGATCATTACTTATTCACTTGATGAGGTTGATCCCGTTACCTCAGGATTTGCAGATGTCATTTTACGTTCCGTCAAGTCACTCGACACTGCCATCAGTCAGTTGAAGGATATGAAGGATCTCCGTTCCATCACAGAAAACTGCGTGATGATCAACAGCCTGGAAAATGAAGGCGATGATCTGCTGGATAAGGCCATGCTCGATCTGTTCAATTCCTCGACCGATGCGATTGAACTGATCAAGAAGAAGGATCTCTACGAAATGTTGGAGATCGTTACCGACAAGTGCGAGGATGCCGCTAATGTCATTGAGTCCATTATCATCAAATACGCTTAATCTTCTGTACCTGCCGGTATGACTACATTACTGATAGTGATCATCATGTTAGCGCTCATTTTTGACTACATCAATGGGTTTCATGATGCCGCCAATTCTATTGCCACAATAGTTTCCACCAAAGTACTTACCCCTTTCCAGGCTGTTCTATGGGCTGCTGTCTTCAACTTCGCAGCCTTTTTCATTTTTAAGGACCATGGTGTGGCCAATACCATTGCAAAAACGGTCAAGGAGGAATTCATCACACTTCCTGTAATTATCTCCGGTCTCATTGCCGCGATAAGCTGGAACCTCCTCACCTGGTGGTTTGGTATTCCTTCTTCTTCTTCCCACACCCTTATCGGGGGCTTCGCCGGTGCCGCTGTTGCCCATGCAGGTTTATACTCTGTGAACCCGGAACCGGTACTAAAAACAGTGAGTTTCATCATCCTCGCACCGTTGGTGGGCATGCTCATGGCTTTTCTGATCTCGCTCTGGTTCATTCATTCCTTTAAAAAGGGACCCGTTCCCAAGATCATCTCCCTTGGTATTATCGCTATTGTACTGATCACACTCTCAACAGTTTTCGTGACCGAAACGACGAGGATTATCGGGATGAAGGCTGAAAAACCAGCTACAGGACAGGGGGTCGTATTAACCGATGTGTATAATCGTTCGCCTGCCCAGAACATGGGTCTGAGGAAGGGCGATGTGATTCTGGCCGTTGATGAAAGGCCAGTTAATGACAAGAAGGATTTTGACCGGGCACTCCGCAGGCACTATCAGTACGATGATATTTCCTTTACCGTATTGAGAAGTAATCATACTGCCGACATCCACACCGTCTATAAATCGAATTATAAATCACGCATCTCAGAGGTGGTTTTCTATGGAGAGAACTTTAAATGGATCCTCCTCGCTACCATTGTACTCATCATGGCCATCTTTACGCTCTACCTGAGCAGCCTGAACATGGCCTCTTCCACCAAATGGTTCAAACGCCTGCAGCTCGTATCTTCCGCAGCCTTCAGTATCGGTCACGGAGGAAATGATGCACAAAAAGTAATGGGTATCATTACTGCTGCGCTGATTGCCGGTGGCGAGATCGGCAGCTTCGATGAAATGCCCGTGTGGGTGCCCCTCGCCTGCTATACGGCGATAGCGGCGGGTACCATGAGCGGTGGCTGGAAGATCATTAAAACCATGGGCACGCGGATCACCAAGGTGACACCCTTCGAAGGGGTGGCTGCTGAGACAGCAGGTGCGGTTACGCTTTTCGTCACCGAACAGTTGAAGATTCCTGTCAGCACCACCCATACGATCACTGGTTCTATCATCGGTGTGGGTGCCACAAAACGTCTCTCCGCAGTACGTTGGGGTGTCACGATCAACCTGCTCTGGGCCTGGGTGCTAACGATTCCCGTCAGTGCAGCCATGGCAGCTCTGATCTACTATATCACCCGGCTGTTCTGAGCAACTTAACAGATACTTATCATGTAAAGCCACGCCTGCGCGTGGTTTTTTGCTACCTTTGCAGCTTGCCTTTTTCGAACTCATGTCGTTACCACCGCTGCTTAAACACGTCTATAATCATGGTACTGAAGAAGTTATTCGCCGGGGAAAGAAGATCTTTGCAGCCAGCGGTGTACAACTTCTGGATGTTGATCATCTCCTCGAGCAGGTAAGGTTCAGGGTTCGCAATGATCTCTATCAGAACTACTACACCGTAACCGTTTCCCGCTACTCCCGGCCGAAGGAATTATCTATCCGCTGCCAGTGTCCCTACAATCTGGGTGATATCTGCAGACATGAAGTTGCGGCGCTTTTCCAACTGAACGACCTGGTTCAATCAGGATTCTTTGAGCATGTCAATCTGGAATTCGATCAGCGTCATACAGTCGTTCGCATGCGTGTGGTAAACCATCAGATGCTGCAGGTGCTTTCCAAACCTGATCTTATAGAAACTGCAGAAACCTGGGCCAATAGAAATAAAGTGATCCTTCTTGCTACAAAGAATGACACCATCGAGGCGGAGGTCCCGGATGAAGAAGAAACCTTTCGCGTCACATTGAAGCAAAACGAGGAACGCTACTTTGATACTACCTGTGGCTGCGATGAAAAGAGGGTTCCTATCTGTGTTCACAAAGCAGCGGTATTTCTTCAGGTGCTGCAGACTTATGGAGCGCAGTATTTCCAGACAATGCGTAACTGGGACGAACAGAAGAATCGTCTGTTGCGCCAGTACGGATATACCCTCGAAGACGATCTGTCCGGCAAATTCACGTTCACTTATGAGAACGGCAAGCCTTTCCTGAGGGTTCTGGATCCTTCTATAAGAAAGCTGGAACCCAAACCTGTCCGCGAAGTTGTGGTGCAGGAAGTCACGCCCGACCAAAGGATAGGGGTGGTGCTGGATACGACAACAGCCACATATCCCTTCGTTCAGGTTGCTGCCATCAGCGGTCAGACCAATGAAACAGGGGATAGTTTCATGGGCGCAATAGAGAGGTTGGACGCCAGTCTGAACCAGCCTTTGCACCAGATTCCGGAATCAGACAGGGTGATGCTGCCTTCACTGAGAAAGCTGAGCCCCTACGATATTACCAGGTACCTCGAAAAAGCACTGAATCTTCCGGGCGAAATCATGAGTCCTCAGGAGATGCTATCTGAAATGCCTGATGATGAGGTGAAGGAACAGGTATGGGAGTATCTGCTACCTAAGTATCAGCAGGTGCTCGACCGGTTCTCAGGACATCAGCTTTGCTTCCTTCACACAAAAGGCACGCTCAGCTCACAGTCACTGGAGCCTGTCAACTTCTCCGGGATGCAGTTTCATCCCCAACTCTCGGTTCAGAAAGAAGGTAAAATATATGTCATCAGTCTGGAATGGATCATCGATCACAGCACGGTACGTTTCGAAGATACCCAGCTTCTCAATCCCGGTTTACTTGTAAACCAGGCTACCGTATATGCGGCCAGCTCCACCACGGAAGTCCAGCTCATCGAGCAGTTTACACCGGATGGAAAGCTGGAACTTGCTGCAGATCAGTGGCCGGATTTCCTCGAACACCAACTGATGGAATGGAGTCAGATGGTGCATGTCCAT
This sequence comes from Bacteroidota bacterium, assembly GCA_023409975.1. Classification (GTDB taxonomy): domain Bacteria; phylum Bacteroidota; class Bacteroidia; order Chitinophagales; family Chitinophagaceae; genus JAFIGV01. The sequence continues at coordinate 29,009 of JAEYQO010000021.1, forward strand.
TTTGCAGATGAGCTGGTGCGCCGGGAAGAAAAAGTAGAACCAGGACTGGAACTCTACCTGCAGGAACGGGAACAGATGCTAATCCTTCAGCCGGGTTTTAATTATAATGATCTGAGCATACGCTATGACTATTTTGGCGATGTGATCCAGCCTTCAAAGGGCATTGTTCACATCATCAAGCGTAATGAGCAGGCCGAACAGCAGTTCCTCGATCGACTGAGGAATATGCATACGGATATTAAGATCAATCATAAAGACCACTATTTCTATCTGCCTGCCCAGTCGGTGCTGAACAATAACTGGTTCTTTCATTTCACAGAAGAAATGAAGGAGGCCAGGGTCAATATGTTCGGGTTCGAGGGACTGAAGAATCTCAAGATCAATAGCAACAAGCCTGAGACCAGGATTCAGGTGAGCAGCGGCATCGACTGGTTTGATGCCAATATCGAAGTGGCTTTCGGCGACCAGACAGTAACCATTGCGGAAGTCAAGAAAGCCCTCGCTCAAAAGCTGAATTATGTACGGCTCGACGATGGCAGCATCGGTATGCTACCGGATGAATGGCTGAAGAAATATGCGCTGCTGGTTAAGATGGGTGAGCAGAAGGGCGGAAAGCTTCGTCTGAAGAAATTCCACTTCAGCGCGCTCGATGAACTGCTGGCAGAGGTAGATGAGGAGGCGCTTCATGACGAGCTGGAGGCGAAGAAAGAGCAACTGGCAGCCATCATCGATACCGATTATTCTAAGCTTGAGCCTCCGGCAGAGGTGACCGCCGTGCTGCGTCCGTACCAGATCGCAGGTTTCCAGTGGCTGGCTTTTCTGAATGAGGCCAGGTGGGGTGGTATTCTCGCAGATGATATGGGTCTTGGTAAAACCGTCCAGACACTCGCCTTCCTGCAGCATTACAAAAACCATAACCCTGAGGCGAAGTTTCTGGTAGTCTGTCCCACAACGCTCATGTACAACTGGGAGAATGAGATCAGGAAGTTCACTCCCGAGCTCCGGCATTTCATACACCACGGTCCCAAAAGAAATGTGTCCACCAGAGCATTTGGGGCTTTTGACATCATTATCACCACGTATGGTACCATGCGGAGCGATATCAAGATGCTGAATACTTTCGAGTTTGATTATGTGATCCTCGATGAATCCCAGGCTATCAAGAATCCTCAGTCACAGGTGGCGAAAGCTTCCCTCCTGCTGAATTGTAAGCATCGGCTGGCTCTGAGCGGTACCCCTGTTCAGAACAATACGTTCGATCTGTATGCACAGATGAACTTCCTGAACCCGGGAATGTTGGGGAGCCGGGAATTCTTCATGAATGAGTTTGCCACGCCAATCGATAAGTTTCAGGAGGATGAGGTGAAACAGCAACTCAGGCAGTTGATCTATCCTTTCCTGCTCCGGCGAACCAAGGAACAGGTGGCGAAGGACCTACCCGAGAAGACACAAACGGTGCTTTACTGCGAGATGGGCAAGGAGCAGCGGCGCATCTACGATGCTTACAGAAATGCCTATAAGGACCAGATCCTCGGGATGATCGATGAGAGGGGTATCGAGCGCTCCCAGATGCATATCCTGCAGGGCCTCACAAAACTCCGTCAGATCTGCGACTCACCCGCTATTCTCAACGAGGAGCAGAAGTTTGGCAACTATTCAATTAAGCTTGACGAACTGGTGCGGGAGATCATCGAGAATGTAGGAAATCATAAAGCACTGGTATTTTCCCAGTTTCTTGGAATGCTGGCGCTGATCCGTAAGGAATTGGATGAGCTCGACATTCCCTATGCCTATTTTGACGGAAGCACCAGCTCCTCAGAAAGAGAAAAAGCGATCCAACGGTTTCAGAATGATGAGAACTGCAGGGTGTTCCTGATCTCCCTTAAGGCAGGTGGTATCGGTCTGAACTTAACCGCGGCCGACTATGTCTATATCGTAGACCCCTGGTGGAATCCTGCTGTGGAACAACAGGCGATCGACCGGACGCACCGTATCGGTCAGACCAAGAAGATATTTGCTTACCGGCTGATCTGTAAGGATACGATCGAGGAGAAAATGCTATTGCTACAGGAAAGAAAGCAGGCGCTCGCCAGCGAACTCGTTTCTGATGACAATACATTTATGAAGCGTCTGACGAGGGATGATATCGCCTATCTGCTGAGCTAGGCGGACTACCGGATAAAAATCTGTGTGAAGTAAAGATTGCCATCGGCTGCCCGGGCTATGCCGATCCCGGTTTGGCTGTAGTCCCCCTCAATATTGCGCCGGTGCCCGCTACTCCGCAACCAGAGATTCACGACCCGTTCTGCTGAGAGCTTCCCAAAGGCCACGTTTTCTGCCATGGCACTCATGCCTGCGATTTCCTTTTTCAGTTCAGCGTTCCGCTGCTCAAATCCGTCATGACCGAAAGCCGTTTTCCCACGAGCCATGTTGGCGCTGTGTTCGTCCGCTATACGTCCCGTGATGTTATTCTGTACTAAGGGAGAGAGACGCTTTTCCTTGCGGTACTCATTGATGAGTTGAAGTATTTCATTTTTGAGAGCAGCCATTTCCCCTGTGGTTGCAGCGGTACCGTTATCCCCCCTGGTGCCCGCCGATACCGGCCGGCCGCACGACAGGAAGGTGAAAAGACCCAGGAGTAAAAAATATCGGATGATCATGTTTTTAGCTTAAAGTGAAAATTAAGCATAAATGGTGCCAGATTGGCCGTTGGCTTTTGGCCATTGGCCATTGGCGGGTGTAACGGAAGCAAAGGCCAAGGCCAAAGCCCCAACCCTCAACCTCTACAGCGGAATATTCCCGTGCTTTCGCTTCGGTAAATTGACCACTTTATATTCCAGCATCTTGAACGCACGGATCAGTTTGAGGCGGGTTGCGTCGGGTATGATCACCTCATCAATGAATCCTCTCGCTGCAGCGCCATATGGATTGGCGAATTTCTCAGCATACTCCGCCTCTTTTTCCTTCAGCTTGGCTTCCGGGTCCGCGGCTTCAGCAATCTGACGTTTAAAAATGATCTCCGCTGCACCCTTGGCACCCATTACAGCTATCTCAGCAGTAGGCCAGGCGTAGTTCAGGTCGGCACCGATATGCTTTGAGTTCATCACATCATAGGCCCCACCGTAAGCCTTACGGGTAATCACCGTCACCTTAGGCACAGTCGCCTCACTCAGCGCATAGAGAAGTTTGGCCCCGTTCGTAATAATGCCGTTCCATTCCTGGTCTGTCCCGGGAAGAAAACCCGGCACATCCACCAGCACCAGCAATGGGATATTAAACGCATCGCAAAAACGCGTGAAACGAGCCCCTTTCTTGCTGGAATTAATATCAAGAACGCCCGCAAGGCTCGCAGGCTGATTGGCAACAATACCAATGCTTCGTCCGCCCATTCTGGCAAAGCCCACAACAATATTCTCTGCATAATCCTTGTGCACCTCGAGAAAGGAATCCACATCCACCAGCTCTTCGATCACCTCCTTCATATCGTAGGGCTGATTAGGATTTTCCGGTATGATCGTGTTGAGTGCAGGGCGCATCTCGTCCGCACCTTCGTAGGCATATACCGGTGCATCTTCCTCGCAGTTCTGGGGCATATAGCTCAGTAGTTGCTTGATGCGCTCGATGCACTCCACTTCATTGGCCACCGCAAAATGTGTGACACCCGATTTGCTGGCATGCGTCTGAGCTCCACCCAGCTCCTCGGAAGTGACCTGTTCGTGTGTCACGGTCTTTACCACATTGGGCCCCGTCACAAACATGTAAGAGGTATTTTCCACCATGAGGATGAAATCCGTGATGGCGGGTGAGTAGACCGCGCCGCCTGCACAGGGGCCCATTATGGCGGATATTTGAGGAATTACCCCGGAAGATTTTACATTTCTATAGAAGATGTCTGCATAGCCGCCCAGTGAAACGACGCCCTCCTGTATCCTCGCTCCACCGCTGTCGTTCAGACCGATAACGGGCGCACCGTTCTGAATCGCCAGATCCATGATCTTACAAATCTTTTCGGCATGGGTTTCGGAGAGGCTGCCACCAAAAACAGTGAAGTCCTGTGAAAAAACATAAACCAGTCTGCCGTTGATCCTGCCGTATCCCGTTACTACACCATCACCTGGATAAATTTCTTTCTCCATGCCGAAGTCCCGGCTACGATGGGTCACCATCATACCAATCTCCTCAAAACTGCCGTCGTCCAGTAGAAGTTGAATACGTTCCCGGGCAGTGAGTTTTCCTTTCTTGTGCTGACTCTCGATCCTTTTTTCACCACCACCCAGAAGGGCTTGTTCCTGTTTTTGTTTAAGTTGGGCTACCTTATCCATATTTGCGAAATCAGCGACAAACCTAAGATTTTGTCTCTCGTGCAGCAAATATCCGGCAGGCGGGGGACGATCTGCTGGCCGTTGGCCGTTAGCCATTGGCCATTGGCTGGTTTAGCGAAGGCCAAGGCCAAGGCCAAGGCAAAAAAACCGAGGCGCCCATACACCTACAACCGACAACCATCAACCAAACTGGCCGTTGGCCCTTAGCCATTGGCCATTGGCGGGTTTAGCGAAGGCCCAGGCCAAAGCCAAGGCGCCCCCAAAACTCACAACCCACAACCATCAACCATCACCCTGGCCGTTGGCCGTTAGCCATTGGCCATTGGCGGGTTTAGCGAAGGCCAAGGCCAAGGCCAAGGCGCCCCGGAACTCACAACCCTCAACCATCAACCAAAGGGGCCATTAGCCATTGGCCATTGGCGGGTGTGGCGAAGGCGAAAGCGAAGGCCAAAGCCAAGGTAACCCACAACCCGCAGCCCCCAACTGACAACTCACAACCCCCAACCCTTATCTGACATCTGACATCTGACATCTGTCATCTGACATCTTAAGCCAAAGCCAAAGCCAAAGCCAAGGCCAAAGCCAAGGCCAAGGCCGCTTTTCCACTAACGACTAACGACTAACCACTAATGACTAACGACTAACGACTATACCCTACCTTTATACTTCTATGAGATTGGCTGTAGTTGTTTTATTGTTCTTTTTCTGTTTCACGGGCCGGGCAGGTGCTCAGGTGCCTGCCCTTACAGCGCAGGAACTTATGGCTCGTGCTTCAAGCCCCGATACGTTTTACATCCTCAATTTCTGGGCTACCTGGTGCGGTCCCTGTATCAAAGAACTCCCGGAATTTGAGACACTTCAGAAGGATTATGAGGGCAGGCCGGTGAAGATCCTGATGGTAAGTCTCGATTTCGAAGAGGATGTTCCGGACAAGCTTCCGCGCTTTATCAGAAGGAAGATGCCCGATCTTGAAGTGGTCTGGCTTTCCGAAACAAACGCCAATGAATTCATCCCAAAGATCGAAGAGCGATGGGGTGGAGCGATACCCGCCACGCTCCTGCTTTATCCGCTGATGCAGTACCGGAAGTTCTTCGAAGGGACGGTGACTGCTGAGCAAATGAAAACTCTGATCGATAAACAACTGGCCCTGAAACCCTGATTATCTAAGTCTTGATGCGGTTTGACCCATACAAACGGTTGAATAGGCTGCTGGAGCAGGAAACTTTTGAGCCTGCCCTTAGCTGGGGGCTTCGGATGGCTGTGGCCTCCATGATCCCGATTATCTGGGGCGTAGCCAACAATCAGATGGATATGGTGCGCTGGGTGGTCCTGACGGCAGAGTGCATCTGCTGGGTGGAACTAAAAGGCTCCCTGCCGCAGCGCGTACGCATACTCATCGGCGGCACTCTCCTCGCCGTATTTTTCGGGGTCCTGGGGAGCATTACTGGCCCCTTCCTCTGGGTCAGTGTCACCCTGATGCTGCTTGTTGGCTTCGTAGCCGGATTGTTTAAAAATCTCGGTGATCGCGGAAGCGGACTGGCCATCTGTGTTTTTGTGATGTTCATCATCACCAATGCCTTCCCCACGCGAGACAATGAAGATTTGCAGATCCGAACCATGCTGATCGCACTGGGCGGCTTCTGGAACTTTCTTGTGGGTCTGGGTGCCGCTCTGCTGATCCCGCGTCAGGAACCCTACCGCAGAACCATTGCCCTGATCTGGAAAGCTAATGGGAGTCTGGTGCGCACCATCGGGTCCGGCTGGGATGGAACATCACTGCGTAGCCAGGTAAGGGAGGTCTATCTTGCCGAGCGCGACGTAAGGGGAGCGCTGGATAACTCCATCCATTTCTATAGCGCCCTGGCGCACCAGGTCAGCAGAAATGATCCGGAGGAGTATCAGTTGGCGCATATCCGTAAGGCAACTTCCCTCGTGGCCACCCATATTTCCGCTATCGGGGAGGAACTGGAAACTGTGAAGATCAGGGATGTTTCACCGGAGCTTACCATCAAGATCAGTGCCTGCTTCCGCGCACTGGAAAGGGTTGCGGAACGACTGGCAGTATTCATCATTCTGATGAAGCCGGAAGAAGAACTTCTCGTAAGTTCCCGCGTCGCAAGGTTTCATCATGCTATCGCCCTGCTTCGGGAATACCCGCTTCCTGAAGATCATCAGCTGGCGCCTGTGGTGAAAAGAGTGATCCATCTATTTGAAAGAACAGGCAAGCTGATAGAATCTGTACTGGCAAGACTTACTGAACTCGGCACAGACAAACCCATCTATCGCTCCTATTCAGCTATCAAAACCTTGTTTGTCCTGCATCCCGGTCACTGGTGGCGAAACGTAAAACTGCTTTTCAATTTCAACACCTTTACGGCCAGGTATGCGGTGCGAAGTGCCATCGCTGCAACCGTCGCCATGTTCCTGGCAAAATGGTTCGATGTGGAAAGGGGCTACTGGCTGCCGTTTACCGTCATCATTGTCGTACAGCCCTATTTCGGCGCGACGTTTATAAAAGCCCGCGACAGAATCATCGGGACGCTCGCGGGGGGGATCGCAGGAGGGCTGCTGGTGCGGTTGCCCGCTGGTTTGTACGCAAAGGAGATCATGCTGTTTATCTGTTCCGTCTGCATGGTCTATTTCATCAGGAGGCGCTACTCCGTTGCGGCTTTCTTCATGACGCTGAGTCTCGTGCTGGTATTTCATGTAGAAGATGAGGCCA
>JAEYQO010000015.1 GCA_023409975.1 Bacteroidota bacterium
ACCCACATACACGGATTTGATTTTAATGTGTTTTTGGAAAAAAATCTACCCTACATCTGACATCTGACATCTGACATCTGATGCAAACCCGGGCGAAGGCCAAAGCCAAAGCGAAGGCCAAAGCGGATTTTCCCTCCCGCAAGGCTAAAGCCAAGGCGAAGGCCTACAACCCACAACCAGATTGGCCGTTGGCCGTTAGCCGTTGGCCATTGGCGGGTTCTGCGCTGACATCTGGCATCTGATAAAGGGACCAAAGCCAAAGCCAAGGCGAAAGCGAAAACTAAGCTCACAACCCACAACTCCCAACCCACAACCAGATTGGCTCCTTCTGTAATGCCATCTGGCATCTGACATCTCTTCAAAAAAAATTAATTACCAATCACTAACAACTAGAAACTAAATTTTATATCTTACCGACAGAATAACCAGAAACAACTACACGATTAACCGACTAACCGACTACACGAATAAACGATTCAACGAATAAACGATTCAACGAATAAACGATTCAACGAATAAACAACTAAACAATGGCCCTAATATCAACGCCTCTGAACATTCAGAGAGGAAAAATCGGGAATATGTCCTTCTACAAGGACCGTCACGGCAGATCCCACATCAGGCAAATACAGCAGCGGAAAAAAATCAGAATGACGGATTACGAGGCGCGTCCCTGGATTCGTAATAACATGGAATTCCGCGATATTTCCCAGGCCTCCAGACTCATCCGTCAGGGACTTGATTATAGTCTCGACTATATGAGAGACTCCGAGCACCACAACCGGCTTACGGGTCTGCTCAAGCATGTGGCCCACACGGATTTTGATACTAATCCCGGCTTCCGCGATAGCTTCAGGGGCAATCTGAACCTGCTGATCGGCTACGAATTCAATGAATACAACCGGCTTTAAGACGCTTTCATAGGCAAATTCGAGACCTCCATCGACCCCGAGCCCGGCAAGATGGTGGTGGAGCTGGATGCCTTCATTCCGGCAGTGGATATCACCGCTCCCAATGGCGCCACCCAATGTCAATTGATCATACAGGGAACCACCGTATCCCGTACCAACCAGCTAAGGGCTCAACAGTACACCGACTGTTTTAATCTGAACTCGACCGAAACGATAGCTTCTCAGCGACTGGAACTGGAGCTGACACCCCAGCCTGGCGAGGTGATGGTGCTGGCGGTGGGGGTTCTGTATTACGAGGAGTTCCTCGGTGTTCCCCTGATGCTCCGGGGCGGATCCCAGATGATCGTAGACATCAGTGTTGCCAACCAGCCTGCTGCTGAGGATCAGACCCCTGCACAGTCCATGACCCTGGCGGAATACTACGAGTGGCTGGACAACAGGCTGCAGAACCGTTACAGGCCCAATACGCCGTACTATGATTCCCGTAAAACCCCCAACCTGTTTAAAGAGCGGCTTCGCCTGATGCGAAGGGAGCTCTACAAGCGGGAGCTGGACTGCCTGCGAAAGGGCTTGTACGGACCGGAAGGCCGGGAGTTTAAGGCGGTGATGAAGCGGTTGATGCGGTAGGGGGACTGGATTTTAGGTTGTCTCTTTAGCAGGTGTGTTATTAGTCATCTTGTCTTGGGGAGTACCTCCTTTTATGACTATTCCGACCAAACCTTGGGAATTACATAGACATTGCTTTTCCATTACCAACCAGAGAGGAAATGATCATAATGGACCAATTGCAGTGGACCTCTAGTATTACACCAGTAGTATTCATTGTCTAAAAAGGATATGCCTTTGCTGGTAAAGAAATTCTGTGCTGTTGTTCTTCCACCGCAACCTACAGCTCACGCTCTAAACAATAAATTAGCCATTCCATTCTCCCCACTCCTTCCGAAGGGTATCCGCAATCTCTCCCAGCGTACAGAGCTGCTCAACAGCCTCAATGACCACAGGCATCAGGTTGCCCCCGTCCAAAGCTTTCTCCCGGATCGCCGCAAGACAACGCTCCACAGCCGCAGCATCCCGGCGCGCCCGCAGCGACTGCAGCTTCTCAGACTGCACCACACGGATGGAATCATCGATCCGGAACACGGGCGGTGCCTCGTTCTCCGCTGCCTGAAACTTATTAACGCCCACAATGATCTTCTCCCCCTCCTCTATAGCCTGATTGTAGGCATAGGCAGATCTGGCAATCTCCTCCTGGATAAAACCCTGCTCCACCGCCTTCACAGCACCACCCATCGCACTAATCTTGTCGATCAGCTTCCAGGCCTCAGCCTCCACCTCATTCGTCAGTTGCTCCACAAAATAGGAACCCGCCAGCGGATCCACGGTCTGGGTAACACCACTCTCATGGGCGATGATCTGCTGACTCCTCAAAGCAATCGTCGCCGCCTCCTCCGTAGGAAGGGATAAGGCCTCATCATATCCGTTCGTATGCAAGGACTGGGTGCCCCCCAGCACGGCAGAAAGGGCCTGCAAGGTCACACGGACAATATTATTCCTGGGCTGCTGCGCCGTCAGGGTGCTCCCACCCGTCTGGGTATGGAATCGCAGCATCTGCGCTCTCGGGTCCGTAGCACCCAGCTCACTGGTGATCTTAGCCCACATCCTCCGGGCCGCCCGGAACTTGGCCACTTCCTCAAACAGGTTGTTATGCGCATTGAAGAAGAAGGAAAGGCGCTTCGCAAATACGTTAATGTCCAGCCCTTTTGCCAGTGCCGCTTCTAAATAGGCTTTCCCATTGGCCAGCGTAAAGGCCAGCTCCTGTACTGCTGTTGCACCTGCCTCACGGATATGATAGCCGGAGATAGAAATGGTATTCCAGCGGGGCACTTCCTTGCTGCAATACTCGAATATATCGGTGATCAGCCGCATGGATGGGCCGGGCGGATAAATATAGGTGCCCCGGGCAGCATACTCCTTCAGAATATCATTCTGGATGGTACCCGCAATTTTCCGGATATCTGCACCCTGCTTCTTAGCCAGGGCAATGTAAAATGCCAGCAGGATATAGGCTGTCGCATTGATGGTCATGGAGGTGGAGACTTCTTCCAGCTTGATGCCCCTGAACAGGGTCTCCATATCCTCCAGAGAGTCGATGGCCACTCCCACCTTGCCAACCTCACCCTCCGCCATCGGATGGTCAGAATCATACCCAATCTGGGTGGGCAGATCAAAGGCCACGGAAAGTCCCATCACACCCTGGCTCAGCAGGTAGTGATACCGCTTATTGCTTTCCTCCGCTGTACTGAACCCGGCATACTGACGCATGGTCCAGAGCCGGTCCCGGTACATAGCCTCGTGGACGCCTCTCGTAAATGGAAATTTTCCGGGTTGCTCATTCATGGGTACAGGTTCGGTATATACCTGCCTGATCTCTATTCCTGAATCGGTAGTAAACTTGCTTTCTGACATGTTTTTCTGTTGATGCTTAGCCCTGTGCGCCGTATTTCAGCACGTTTTTCGCCTCCTCATTGATCACTTCGAGCGCAATATCTGTAGGAAGTTCCTCCACTGTGAGGACATAATCTACAATGCGCTTGTGTAGTTCCTTGCCCGGATCCTCAGGACTGAGCTGCTGGGCAATGGTATTGATCATATTAAGCTCCTGCTCCTTAACACCTCGAACGGTATCCCAGACTTTCCTGCTTACATAGATCTGCTGGGAAAGATTATGGTCGAACTCTGCACGGATATTATGGGTCAGTACCGCCTGGAGTTCCGCAACATTCATCCCACTCTGGTATAGCCGGGGCACCAACTGCCTGGGGTGCAGTCGTTCTACAAAAATGGTCAGGCGCTCGAGGGCCTGCAGGCGCAATCGCACGGTAGCATCCTGGTTATCGCGGAGCATAGCCACCTGTTTGGTCTTTAGTTCGGTGATGAGGAAGCGTTTGACGATGGTAGTGCAGGCTATGAGCACCACCAGCGCAGGTACCGTATATTTTAAAAGCTCTAAAAAAAGATCCCATCCGTTCATGGGCGCAAAATAATCTATTTTAAGCCGACATGGTGACTGGCCCACCGCACAAATGGCACAGTTTTTTGAAGTGGTGTATTCATAAAAAACAAGGTCCCTATGGAAAACAATGAAGCAAAAGTGGAAATTCTGAATGATCTGATCAAGATCAACAACGACAGGATAGCTGGTTATGAGCGTGCAATCAATGAGGCAAAGGATCTGGATGTAGACCTGAAAGCCACTTTTGAAGCAATGATCCGCGAGAGTCAGCAGTACAAGCAGGAACTCGTCGACAATTACAAGGTAGCCGGCGGCGGGGAATTCGAAGACAGCACCACCAATTCGGGAAAGATCTACCGCGCCTGGATGGATGTGAAAGCCACATTTACCGGTAGCGATCGTAAAGCCATCCTGGCTTCCTGCGAGTTCGGCGAGGATGCCTGGCGCAGGGCTTATGAAGCCGCACTGAATGCTGAGGGCGAACTCGATGAAGGCACCAAAACACTCATCCGTGAGCAGTATGACTCAGAGAAGAAATCGCACGATCTCATCAAAAAGTACCGCGATGCCCACGATTCTATAGATAAGTAATCGGGCTGGCCCGATATTTTATGAACCTCACTGAATTTGCATCATTTAACCAATTCTATTTAACCGACGATGAATTTTAAAACAACAATCAGCATTTTTTCTCTGCCACTACTCCTGATGGCTGCTTCCTGTAGTGAAACCACCGAAGAGCGTATAGAGGAAAGAACAGATAATGCCTTCAACAGCGTAGAGGCTGGTATGGACAGACTGGAAGCCAGAGTGCGCAGGAGTACTGGTAATCCGGACAAGGATTTTGCAGCCGACGCCATTGAGGCAAATTCTCAGGAGTTGAAGGCTTTGCGGTTGGGTGAGCAGCGGGGCGGTCCTAAGGTTAAACAAGCCGTGGCCTCCATGATGCCCGATCACCAGCAGTTGGGTGAGCAAATGAAATCGTATGTTACTGCAAAGAACATGACTTTCAATGATCTGGATACAGCCCGGATCGATGATGACTATGAGTTCAACGATACGGGTGCCGATTTCGATCGCAAATGGGCTGAGGAGATGGTCGAAGACCATGAGGATGTAGTGGAACTGTTCGAGGATGCTCAGGACGATGTGAAGGACGCGGAACTTAAAACCATGATCTCGAATACCCTGCCCAAACTGCGCCAGCATCTGGAAATGTCCAGAAAGCTTCGTGATGAGTTGAGCAATACAAGAAATGACGGAAACACCACATCCCCTCCCAACAATCCGTAAAGACATTCAAGGCACTTAAGATTGGGGGTCTGGTAAATAGAGCAAGGGTCGGTTACTTTCGCGTAACGACCCTTCGCCTTTTTACTCCAGACCAAACTGGCCGTTCCCCTCTAAAATCCGACATCCGACATCAGCCATCCGACATCAGTCATCTGACATCAGCCATCTGACATCCGACATCCCCAACTCCCAACTCTCAACGCTCACCCCCACCCGCAACTGTCTGGCGTGGAATTTGTATTACATAGCAAAACACCGCGCTATGATCCATCCCTCAACAGAACTAAGGTTTATCAGTCCGGAGAAGGGCATCGGTGTGGTAGCTACTGAATTTATTCCGAAGGGCACCATCACCTGGGCCTACGATCCACTGGATCAGGTGTTTACACCCGATGAAGTGGCACAACTTTCTTCACTTTTCAGAAATTTTATTGACAAGTACGCTTATCGCGATCAGAATGGTAACTGGGTGCTCTGCTGGGATCATGCCCGGTTTGTCAATCATAGCTACAATTCCAACAGTATCTCAACAGCCTACAATCTGGAACTCGCCGTGCGCGATATCTATCCCGGAGAAGAGATAACCAACGATTATGGATACCTCAATCTGCAGGAACCGTTCTATGCCCTGCAGGAAGAGGGTAGTGAGAGGTCTGTTGTGATGCCGGATGATCTGTTGCGCTATCACAAAGTCTGGGACGCTCAGCTCTATCAGGCGTTCCGGCATTTCAATATGGTGGCGCAGCCCCTGGCCGGACTGATCGAGCCGAAGTACCTGGACAAAGTGCGGGAGGTCGCCGCCGGAAAGTCGGCTATGGACTCCATTCTCAACTGTTACTACGACCCCCAGAAAAAAATGGCTGCCTGAAACTCCCGCAGCCTAATTTAGCACCCTATCATTGAGTATGACTGTAGGAGATGCATTCGTCTTAATCAGGCAGGATCTGCAGGCTGTTTCCGGAGAACGGGAAGCGGCAGCGATCGCGGATTTGTTGCTTGAACACATTACGGGTCTGAGCCGCCTCGACAGGATCCTGTACAAAGAAAGGGAGCTTACTAAAGAGCAGGAATCCGAATTTAGCCAGGCCAGGGAGCGTCTTCTGAATGGAGAACCGCTACAATACGTAACGGGCATTCAATGGTTTCTTTCCCGTCCGTTCCGGGTGAGTCCACAGGTGTTAATCCCACGTCCGGAAACGGAAGAACTGGTTCACTGGATCGTGGAAGACCATGAGAAAGATCAACCGCTGAAGGTCATCGATATCGGTACGGGTAGTGGATGTATTCCCGTTTCACTGAAACTGGAACTTCCCGCAACGGAGGTCATGGGCATCGACCTCAGCGAGGGAGCTCTGGAAATGGCAAAGCAAAATACTGCTTCATTAGGTGCGGTTGTAGATTTCCGTAAGATGAACTTCCTTAACGATCAGGAATGGGAACAACTGGACCGCTTTGATATTATCATATCGAATCCTCCCTACATTCCGCTTACGGAAAAAGCATCCATGGATGCTCATGTGAAAGATCATGAGCCGTCTATGGCCCAGTTTGTTGAAGATACCGACCCGCTGATATTCTATCGCCATTTTGCCATGTTTGGGAACCTGAATCTCGAGGCGGGTGGGGCTGTTTATTGTGAGATCCACCGCGACTCCGGTCCGCAGGTTGTCCATCTCTTTCGCGAGGCAGGCTATGCCGAAGTGGTATTACGTCAGGATATACAAGGAAATGACCGGATGATCCGGGCGAGAAAGTAGCACTTAAATCAAATAAAAACAGGCTGTCCCTTGCGAGACAGCCTATTTCTTAAGCTAAACTATTATCTAATCCTTCAGTCGTCCAACGACATTATTTCTTAGTAGTCTTGCGGGCAGCTGTTTTTTCAGCAGCGTCTGCCTCAGCCTCAGCATTGTCTGAAGTCTTCTCCAGGTCGCGGACTCTCTTCTTCAGTTCGTAAATGGTCTTATACAGCTCATCCATCTCGCTTCGTGTAGCCACCGGTACACCACTTATGAATTGCTCCATCTGCAGCTCGATATCTTTCTTCAGGCGCAGTTGCATAGCGCTCACCTCAGCCATCAGCTTGCTGTACTCATCGCTTTCGAACAAGGCAACGTAGGTTTTATCGCTGATGTTCATCCACTCCTGGAACAGGTTCATGATGCTGTTGATTTCTTCGCCGCTCTGGATTTTCGCCTGGACGTTTTCAGCCAATTGATCCATCACCTTCACGCCCTGCTGATACATCATATACTGCAGCTCAGCATTTCGGATGTTGTAAATCGCCATCCTGTTAGAGATGTCCTGCCATGCATTCATCGCTTTGGTGAACTGGTTTGGCGTAACCATTTTATTGAAAGGCGCAGCAGCCTCGGTCATCATGCCATAAAACTGGTTGTAGCCATTCATCATGCCGTTAAAGAATTCAGCAGGATTCATGCCCGGCATAGTAGCACCCATGTTACGCATCATTTGAAACTGCTGCATACCCATGTTGTTCATCTGCTTCATCCAGTCCTGACCCATTGCCGTCATCTGCTGCATATAGTTTTTACTACCCTCAGGCATCAACCCCAGGTATTTATCCAGGAACTCCTTGTAAACAGCAGGATTCATCCACTGCTTATACATTTCAGTGTTGAAAGTTTTATCCTGGATGCTCTTCCACATGGGCGCCCACATTTCATGAAAGCGGGAAAATCCCTCTGTGGCATTGATCATATTCTTATAGGCATCCTGAGCAGTTCCCTGGCGCAGGTATTCCTGCATCTTTGACCAGTTGTTGCTGAGGATCTCCTGGTACTGCCTGGCTAATTCCGACCAGTTGTCGGTAGCAGACTTAAAGCTGTTTGGCGAGAACATATTCTGCCACTGCTGCATCATGGACATCCAGTTCATGGTATTGCCAGCCTGGTTCATCCAGTTGTTCCACTGTTGCTGCATATTGTTCCAGAACTGCATAGGATTGGTAGCGCCCGCCTGCTGACCCATTGCATTGTTGAAATAGCCGCTCTGTGCTTCCCAGGCTTGCTTTGCCATATTCATCTGGGCATCCAGCCAGTTCTTGTAATATTCAGAAGCCTGCTGCGACTGTTGTTGCATTTGCTCTGCCCAGTTGCTGCTCTTTTCACTGACAGCACCAAACATTTTTTTCTGATTGTCCAGCCAGTTTTTATACCAGTCGGCGCTTTTCTGTACATTTTCTTCCACCACGGTGTTGCCGTTCGCAAATTTCTTGGTCTGATCAGCGATAGCATCAGCTACCTTTTTTTGCGTGTCCACTACACTTTCCACGAAGCTGTTAGCGTCTTGATGAGCCATATAATTGATTGTTTTTGAGACTAAAATTGATATGCCAGCAAAAAGAAGTACTTTTTATCAACGAACTATTACCAGACTATTACGCTTTTTTCACCAGAGATTCTATCTCCCTTCTTTTGGCGGCGCAAAGGTAGGAGTTTCTCATTACAAAAAACAAAAAAGTTTATTTTTCCCTGATAACTTACCGGGTTGGTACCCTCTGCCGCAAATCCCGCATCCAAGCCCCGGAAATGCAACACCCTCGTCACACAACC
>JAEYQO010000069.1 GCA_023409975.1 Bacteroidota bacterium
CGTTTACGCTGAGCAGTTTTAAGGTAGCTGCTCAATTGCTATTTGCACCTTCCACAAACACCCCGGTTATTGAGTATCCCTATGATGCGGTGGAGCTGCCGGGGAACCGGTATGCGCTGAGCATTGCCAAGCGAACAGGGACCTTGCCAAATGATCACAGTTTTATGGAGCTGGTGATTACCGATTCGGTGGGAACAATCCAACATTACGTATTATACCCTGGAGATTCTTCGGTGAATATTTATCCCCGGGACATCTATTATCAGGATGGGAAGCTCTATTCTGTTGCTTTGGTTGATTCAACAACTCAAGATCCAGGTTACCTCCACCTTTCAGTTTGGGACACTTCATTGAATCTGATGTTCGAGAAGGTGCATAGGGTGTGTGATTCCGGATGGCGCATTTTTGAAAGTTATTCGGTAATGCATGCTGGCAGGATTTACTCTATTGAGGCCCGGACAGCGACAGGCGATCATTCTGGTGCTATTACCCACCCTCTTCTAAGCGTTTATGATACTACGGGCAACCTGGTTAATAGTGTCGAGTTAGATACTACCTATTTTCCACAGCTTGCTGGTGGAGATAATTATTCTATCATTCCAAAAGATCTCACAATAGGCACTGATGGTCTCATTTATTTGAATTTCGTTGGACGAAAAATCGTTAGTAATTGGGGTGTTTACGAGACATATTTATGTCAGATAGATGATGCCCTCGCAGTGACTTCAACTATCCGCTTTACCTGTTGGGACTCCCTGTGTGATACAAGCTTTGGCTATCAGAATTTTGCAGCAACATCTGGAGGTAGATTACTTGGATACTTTAATACTTTGATCTGGGGCTCGAATTTATACAACAGCATAGTCAAAGTTCAAATCCCATCTGGCTTGAGCGGTGCCTATATACGACCGGCGAGTCTGGAACTTATACCTGATAATACAACGGGCACTTCGATCATCAAAGCCCTTGGTCGTAAAGCCATTTCGATTTACGGGGAGAGCGTATATACTTGTGGACAGGATTTTCACTCCTTTAATCCAGCGGTGAATCACTTAATTATCAGCAGATCAGACACCAACGGTCAGATTGTGTGGACGAAGTATCTGCCCAGTGATGGCAGGCCATTTGAGCCCAGGTTTATATTAGCCACTTCAGATGGAGGCTGTTTAGTCGCAGCATCTGTATTGGATGGATTAACCAATCCCTATGACCATTACATTTTCAAACTTGATGGTAACGGGCACTTCACAAGTGTGCATAGGCTTGAGCTGGAGAAAGAGCGCGTTGTAAAGGTATATCCTAATCCAGCGTCATCGGTGTTGAACTTTGAGTTAGACAAAGCGGGTGAATATTCGATTGTGATTTCGGACATGACCGGCAGACGTGTTTTGCAGCATAAGGTGAAAGGTGTTTCACAGACTTTTGATGTCAGACATCTGGCTGAGGGAATGTACCAGTATGCTGTCTATGGAGCGGAGGGGGTGATAGATTCCGGATTGTGGTTGAAACGATGACGTGCATCGCTGAAAAGCCAAAGCCAGAGGGGGCCGTTGGCCATTGGCCATTGGCCATTGGCCATTGGCGGGTTTTGCGAAGGCCAAGGAGAAAGCCAAGGCAACCATAACGAAGGCCAAAGCCAAGGCCAAGGCAATCCACACAACCCACATCTGACATCTGTCATCTGACATCTGTCATCTGATCGGCCGTTAGCCATTGGCCATTGGCCATTGGCGGGTTTTGCGAAGGCCAAGGCGAAGGCCAAAGCCAAAGCGCCCACACAACCCACAACTCAAAACCCACGTTCTTTAAAGATGCGACCCCTTTCTGAGGGTCGACCGGTGTTACGTAACCTAGAAGGTCCAGGAATTCAAGCTGGGTCCGTTTGGTTTACGAATCATGGGAATGTCGGTCGTACACTGACCACTGACTACTGACTACTGACTACTGCGAAGCGAAGCGCAGCGCAGCCTACCTACAAATAGGTATTGCATGTTAAATTAATGCTAACTACTTTGCATAAATTTTTTTCTAAAATTAAACAAATGAAAAATCCAGACTCGCTCTAATGGGGCTCCTGAGCATGGCCCTCGCTACGCAGATTTCCTGTAGCAAAAGTGATAAAGACGGTGATCCACCGCCGACAGACATTGAAATTGTTGATGCCACAAGCCTTAATGACAACCTCGAGGTAGACGGTGGGGTGAAGAAGCAGGGTGAGATTCCCGCACCCACACCGCAGGGTATCTACCCCGTAGATTTCACGGTCAACACGCCTAATATCATCATCACTACCGGCAATACCTTCGATTTCGAGCTCGTTGCAGAGGATGCACACCCAATGATCGTGTTCCTGAAAGTTGACGGAACAGATGATTACTACGAGATTCAGGTCGACAAGAACGGTAACCTCCTGAACAAGACCACACTTTCTTTACCTGTAAAGACCGGCATCAAGCTGAAGGCTATGCCCATGGAGATGAAAACCATGGAGATCGACGCGACTGTTCAGGTATTCCTCGACAAGCAATCGCCACAGAACCCGAACCTGAGCAATCTTCATAACTGGCAGAACTGGTCTCCTCCAAAGAAGATCAAGATCAAAACCTATGGAACTGGTGTTGGCGATATCTTCGCTACCCTCACCTGGAACAAGGAGGGCGATGTGGACCTGTGGCTTATAGAGCCGGGTGGAAACAAGATCTACTATGCGAATCCTACTTCTCCTACCGGTGGTCAGCTCGACTATGATAATGTTACCGGTTACGGTCCTGAAAACATCTTCTACGAGGGCACGCCTCCTACAGGAACATATGAGGTTTGGGTGCATTATTATTCAGAGTATGAAGGACCCACAGACTGGGTGGTTTCTCTGAAGAACGGTGCCTCTACACAAAACTTCCGCAACACCCTGCAGCAGGATGACGACAGTATGCTGGTGACGACCTTTACGAGGTAGTTCCCACAGATCAATACATTTTGAAACTGCCTCTCCGGGGGCAGTTTTTTTTTGCGTATAGATGTAGCGTAGGCCAGAGCGGGCCGTTGGCCGTTGGCCATTGGCCATTGGCGGGTTTTGCGAAGGCGAAGGCCAAAGCGAAAGCCAAAGCCAAAGCCAAGGCCAAGGCAACCCCCAACTCACAACCCCTATCTGACATCTGACATCTGTCATCTGACATTTGAAGCCAAAGCCAAGGCCCAAGCGAAAGCCAGAGCGAAAGCCAAGGCCAAAGCCAAAGCCAAAGCACCTCCACAACACCCAACTCACAACCCCCAGCTGACAACCCCTATCTGCATCTGTCATTTGTCATCTGACATCTGTCATCTGACATCTGACATCTGATCTGAAGCCAAGGCGAAGGCTCAAGTGAAGGTGTCTGCAATTATTCAATCAAAAAACAGTTTATTTTGCAGTTCCGTGGAGGGTGTTTGAAGAGGTAAAGAGAGGTGACGCAATGCGTTTTTCTTCGGTCCGGGTCTGGGCCATTTACAATTGGATATATAGGTTTTAGTATCTGTTAGCGGCTCAATAGTGGCGTTTGCAAGGAG
>JAEYQO010000001.1 GCA_023409975.1 Bacteroidota bacterium
ACCCACAACTCACAACCCACAACCCCCAACCCACAACCCAAACGGGCCATTAGCCGTTAGCCGTTGGCCATTGGCGGGTTCTGCTCTGCCATCTGCCATCTCACATCTGTCATCTGCTGTCGGTTTATACACTGACTACTGATTACTGACTACTGATTACTGACTACTGATCAGCCTTACCAGAAAGTATTAAATTTAGTATCACATTTGCCTTATGAAAACGCTTCTCAATTCACTCGTCATCATGCTCCTAACTTTCTCTTCCGGTGCGCAAGGTATCATTACCACAATTGCAGGTGGGGGCTGGGGGGTAGACGGTGGTCTTGCAATTAATGCAGCGCTCGATAAGGTTAATGATGTTCTCGTGGACTCTAATGGCAATGTGTATATAGCAGAGGAAATGGCTATTCGTAGAATTGATGCACAAACTCAAATAATCAGTTTGTATGCCGGCTCTTACCAATGGGGCCTGGGTTGCGATGGCTGTCCCGCAACCACCGGCAAACTCTCTCATGCAAATGCTATCGCTTTTGATAAACAATGGAACCTTTATATAGCTGATTGGGGTAGCGGCAGAATCAGAAAAGTCGATGCTGTAACAGGAATAATGACCACCTACGCCGGAACAGGCACTTTGGGCTATAGTGGTGATGGAGGCCCGGCCACCAGTGCGCAGTTGAGAAAACCGATGGACATAGCTTTTGATGCAAATGACAATCTGTATATAGCAGATGAGTTTTACCACATCAGAAGAGTGGACCGGCAAACGGGTATTATTACAACCATTGCTGGTGACGGCACGCTTGGCTCGTGGAATAATGGTGATCTCGCCGTTAGCTCAAGGATAGGTGCTGGACGTGGCATTTGTGTTGACTTCTTTGGCAATATCTACTTTACGGATCCAAATAGTAGAAGAATCGGAAAGATTGATACGCAGGGGATTTTATCGGTTTATTGCGGTACAGGAACCGCAGGTTTAGCAGGAGATGGTGGTCCGGCTGTCAACGCTCAAACCTACGCTTCAGTCCGGCTTAGAATGGACAGTCAGAATAATATGTATTTTGGAGATGGTGGTAGAGTTATAAGAAGAATTGACTATTCCACAGGGATGATTACAAGAGTGGCAGGAAACGGAGGCAGTGGATTTAGTGGAGATGGCGGTCCCGCATTGGATGCGCATTTCCACGGGATTTGGAGTGTGTTTGTTGACAGGAATAATAACGCATACATAGCTGATGCATTGAATTACCGGATCAGGAAGATTTCTGGAGTTGTCAGTGTGGCTCCTTCGCCAGAGATCCTCGCATGTGAAATCTTTCCAAATCCATCAAACGGTCTGTTCACAGTACAGAGTTCTGACAAAATCGAGCTGCTTCAGGTCAGAAATCTGACCGGGCAAATTGTTTACGAATCCAATCCATTAACCCCTTCTGCAAGAGTTGATCTGTCAAATCATCCAGCTGGTATTTACCTGGTAACTGTGGTAAATGGCTCGGTTGTAATCAGCAAAAAGATCATAATTCATCATTAACAGCACTGCGATCAGCATTTTTTTTATGAAAGCACTTCTCACTTCACTCGTCATCATGCTCCTGACTTTCTCTTCCGGTGCGCAAGGCATCATAACCACAATTGCAGGTGGGGGCTGGGGGGTAGACGGTGGTCTTGCGATTAATGCAGCGCTCGATAAGGTTAATGATGTTCTCGTGGACTCTGGCGGCAATGTGTATATAGCAGAGGATGAAGCCATCAGGAAGATAGATGCCCAAACGCAAATTATTAGCCTGTATGCCGGCTCTTATCAAACTGGTGTTGGTTGTGATGGTTGTCCTGCAACGACCGCAAAGTTGAATCTTGCGAATGCAATTGCGATGGATAAGCAAGGTAATCTGTATATCGCAGATTATGGGAGTTGTAGAATCCGGAAAGTCGATGCACTTACTGGGATCATGACCACCTATGCTGGTAATGCAATATACGGCTACAGCGGGGACGGTGGGCCAGCAACGAGTGCTCGATTGAAAAGGCCCATGGACATAGCATTTGATGCAAATGACAATCTGTATATAGCAGATGAGTTTTACCATATCAGAAGAGTGGACCGGCAAACGGGTATTATTACAACAGTTGCGGGTGACGGTATACAGGGTACCTGGAATAATGGAGACCTCGCGAGTGCGATTAGATTGGGAAGCGTACGCGGTGTAGCAATTGACAAGGCGGGCGATATCTATTTTGCAGATTTCAATGGTAGAAGGATTGGTAGGATTGATGGAACGGGAGTTGTTTACACTTACTGTGGTACCGGAACATTAGGCATATCCGGTGACGGCGGACCGGCTACCGATGCGCAAATCGGTGCATCAGCAAAAATCCGCTTTGATGAAGATGACAATCTTTTTTTAGCAGATGGGACAATACGAAAGATTGAGCGTCCCACAGGTATCATCAATATGGTCGCCGGACCCTGGAGTGGATTTTGTGGCGATGGTGGGCCAGCCACACAGGCTTGCCTTTCTGGTGTAATGGGAGTCTGGGTAGAGCCCGGAGGAGACTTCTACATTGCCGATGGGTTGAACTATAGAATTCGAAAAGTTACTTATCCGACAAGTGTACCAACTGTTGAAAAGGAACAGAACGTCAGACTATATCCAAATCCATCAAATAGTATCGTCTTTTTCGAATCCGATAACGACATTCCAAGAATAGAGATTTACGATATTTCAGGTCGACTTATATTAAGTAAGACAGCGAGGGAGAAAAAGGTTATGATCGACATATCTTCTTTTGCAACAGGCACCTACACTACTCTGATTTTCTCAGGCCTGCAGGTTAAAGCTGAAAAACTACTTCGTATTCCATAATCTCAGTTCCTCAGGCGCTGAGCTATGTCACCGAAACGATCACGCAGATGGAATCCTACGGAGGGAATCTGGTTCGAATCATGATGCAGGCTTGGCCTCCCAGATGACAGATGACCGTCGCGGGTTGTGGGTCGTGGGTTGTGAGTTGTGGGTGGTGGGTGCTTTTGCCTTCGTCTTCGCTTTGGCCTCCCAGATGACAGATGATCGTCGCGGGTAGTGGGTCGCGGGTTGCGGGTTGCGGGTTATGGGTGCTTTGGCTTTGGCTTTGGCCTTGTGCCTTCTGTGCTTCTCTAACTTCACGAACCACGGACCTGTCGGTTATTACTCTAACGACTAACGACTATATTAACCATCCTCCCCTTCACATATATCACTTTCTTCGGCTGCTTCCCATTCAACCACTTCTGTATCGCTGGTTCCGCCAATACCTGCTTTTCAATCTCAGACTGTTCTATATCCAACGGAAACTCCATCTCCAGCCTCGTCTTACCGTTGACAGCAACCGGGTACTTTTTGCTGCTTTCTACCACATACTGCTGTTCCCAGGCCGGGAAGGCAGCGTTTAATACGCTGTCCTCATGGCCGAAACGATGCCAGAGTTCCTCCGCAAGATGCGGCGCAAATGGAGCGATCAAGGCGGCTAGTGGCTCGAGTATAGCCCGCTTATGACATCCGGCAACGGAGAGCTCATTAACACAGATCATGAACTGACTAACCGCCGTGTTGAGAGAAAACCGTTCTATATCATCGCCGACTTTTCTGATCGATTTATGCAGGATCCTAAGCTCCTGATCCGTCGCGGCATCTTCCGTAACGATCCAGTCCTGCTCGTTGAAGTACAGACGCCACAGCTTCTTGATAAAGCGATGAACCCCCTCAATGCCCTGAGTATCCCATGGCTTACTCACATCTATCGGACCCAGGAACATCTCATACATCCTGAAGGTGTCCGCACCATATTGCGCAACGATATCGTCCGGATTCACCACGTTGTAATAACGCTTGCTCATCTTCTCGATCATGGTGCCACAGATATACTTATCATCTTCCAGGATGAATTCCGCGTTGGCATACTCGGGCCTCCATTTCCTGAAGGCCTCAATGTCCAGCTCCACACCATTTACAAGGCTGACATCCACATGTATGGCATCGGTAGCCATCTTGTCTTTCAGCCCATGGGAAACGAACTCATTGGTGCCATGCAACCGGTAAACAAATCGCGAATTGCCCTGGATCATGCCCTGGTTGATGAGCTTCTTGAAGGGCTCGTCAAATCCGATGTGGCCAAGGTCATACAAGACTTTTGTCCACATCCTGCTATACAACAGATGGCCCACCGCATGCTCGGTACCACCTATGTAAATATCCACTTCCTGCCAGTAGTTAGTGGCCTCCCGGCTCGCAAATTCTTTCTCATTATGGGGGTCCATATACCTCAGGAAATACCAACTGCTTCCCGCATAGCCTGGCATCGTGCTGGTCTCTCTCCTTCCCGCCTCTGTGTTCACCCAGCTCTCGATATTAGCCAGTGGGCCCTCACCGTTAAGCGCCGGATGATAACTCCGGACTTCGGGTAATTCAACAGGTAGTTTACGAAGGTCATCCTCTGCCTCCAGCGCTTTCTCATCGACCGCAAAAGGAATATCGTTGAGGTAGATGATCGGGAAAGGCTCGCCCCAGTAACGCTGCCGGCTGAATCCGGCATCCCGTAATTTGTAGTTCACCCTCGGGCGACCGGCATCCGCATCCTGTATGGCACGTATGGCAATAGGTCCGGCTTTATTTATATCAATTCCGGTCAGAAATCCACTATTGTCCAGCTTGCCTTCTTTCGCTGTGTAAGCCTCGTTTCCGGAATAGTTCTTCCCGAATATATTGGTGATGGGAATATTGAAGTGTTTGGCAAAACTGTGATCTCTGCTGTCTCCACTGGGCACAGCCATGATGGCCCCTGTGCCATACCCGGCCAGTACATACTCGGCGATCCAAATCGGAATGCTTTTATGATTCAGGGGATTGAGCGCATAGGCACCGGTAAAACAACCGGTAATCTGCTTCACATCACTAATGCGCTCTCTTTCTGACCGGCTTTGCACGTACTTCTTATAGGCTTCCACCTCAGCTTTCTGCTGTGGACTTGTAATCAGGTCGACAAGCTCATGTTCGGGTGCCAAAACAAGAAAGTCTGCACCGAAAATGGTATCAGGTCGTGTCGTGAAAACGGTAATATGCTTGCCGTAATGTTCCCTCAGGTCAAAGCGGACCTCTGCACCACTGCTCTTGCCAATCCAGTTGCGCTGCATTTCCTTCATGGCCTCACTCCATTCCAGTTCCTCAAGCCCCGCCAGCAAACGCTCCGCATACTCAGTGATCCTCAAAAACCACTGCCGCATCCGCCGCTTTTCGACAGGGAAACCTCCACGCTCCGAAACACCATTGATTACCTCATCATTAGCCAGTACAGTTCCCAGCGCCTCACACCACCAGACATCAGCATATCCAAGATACGCAAGACGATAATGCATCAGTGCTTCCCGCTTTTCCTTTTCAGTCCATCCTTTCCAGGCCTTGGCGTCAAAGCAGAATGTCTGATCCGGCGGACAGGGTACATTTGAATTGCCCTCTTTCTCAAATATGGAGATCAGTTCTCTAATAGGTCTCGCCTTGCCCAGCTTCCGGTCGTACCAGCTATGGAACAACTGTAAAAAGATCCACTGGGTCCATTTATAATACTTAGGGTCGCTCGTCCTTACCTCCCGCTCCCAGTCATAGCAAAATCCGATATTGTCAAGCTGCTGCCTGTAACGGGCAATATTTTCCTCTGTTGTTCTTGCAGGATGTTGCCCTGTCTCTAAGGCATACTGCTCAGCCGGCAATCCAAACGCGTCAAATCCCATAGGATGCAACACATTAAAGCCGGACATCCTCTTGTAACGCGCATAAATATCGGAAGCTATATAGCCCAGCGGATGCCCCACATGCAATCCAGCTCCACTAGGATAGGGGAACATGTCAAGTATGTAAAATTTGGGCTTCTTACTGTCGTTGCTGACGCTATAGATGTTGTTCTCCCTCCAGTATTCTTTCCACTTCTGCTCAATAGTCCTAAAGGCGTATTCCATATATGTTTTATTCCGGTCGCCAAAAATACGAAACGGGGATATGGAATGTATAAACCTTGTACCAACAGCGGGATGCACCCGTCTGACTTACCTTTGCAGCATGCTAAGTTATTGGGAACAGCAGAGTTTTCTTAAATACGATCATATTGTAATCGGTGCCGGAATCGTCGGTCTCAGCACCGCACTCGAACTCCGGGACCGCTTCCCCTCCGCCAGAATTCTGGTACTCGAACGCGGTCTGCTCCCCACGGGCGCCAGTTCCCGAAACGCCGGGTTCGCCTGCATGGGCAGCCTGACGGAACTGCTCGACGACCTGCGCACTACGGATGAGGCTACTGTCCTCAATCTGTTCCGCCGGCGCAAACTAGGCCTGGAGCGTCTCCGACAGCGTCTCGGTGATCATACCATCGACTACAGAGAAGAAGGCAGCTATGAGCTGATCACGGAAAGGGAATACGCCTTTCTCGACCAATTGGATGACGTCAACAGCCTCCTGATGCCTGTAACAGGTAAGCCTGCCTTTTCTCTGGTCCCGGAAAAAATCAGACAGTTTGGTTTCTCAGGCAAGGTCCGGCAACTAGTGGAAAATACCTGTGAAGGATCTCTCCATACCGGAAAAATGCTAAGAGCACTTACCGACCTTGCGATCGCTCAGAGAATAGAGATCAAAACCGGTGCAATGGTCTCACACCTGGAAGAACAACAGGATCGGGTCAGCGTGTTTGTTGAAGATCCCATGCGGGAAGAGCTGCTCGCACTGGAAGCCTCAACTGTTGCCGTTTGCACCAATGCTTTCACAGCTAAGCTGATCCCGGGTGCAGACGTAAAGCCCGGCAGGGGACAGGTACTCATCACACAGCCTATCCCGGGCCTCAAACTGAAAGGGATATTCCACTTCGATCAGGGATTCTATTATTTCCGGGAGATTGAAGGCCGGGTGCTTATCGGCGGGGGAAGAAATCTTGATATAGAGGGGGAGACAACAGAAGCTTTCACGCTCTCAGAGAAGATTCAAATTGCGCTGGAACAGCAGCTAAGGGAGGTGATCATCCCTGGTGTCAATTTCCATGTCGCCCAACGCTGGAGCGGTATCATGGCCTTTGGAAAGACAAAAGCTCCTATTGTTCAGGCTTTTTCTCCGAGGTTGTTTGGCGCTTTCAGGATGGGAGGCATGGGTGTTGCGCTCGGTAGCGAAGTGGCTATGAAGCTGGCAGACCTCATAGCTGAACGCCCCAGCTCCTGATTCGTTTCACCACCTCACCAATCGGCAGTCCCATCACATTGTAATAGTCGCCGACTATTTTCTCGATCCCCACCATCCCGATCCATTCCTGGATGGCATAGGCCCCAGCCTTATCGAATGGTCTGTAATGGGTCACGTAGTGCGCAATCTGCTCCGCATTCAGCGGCCTGAAATAAACCTCGGTCAACACAGAAAACACAGCTTCTTTCCCGGGACTGAGCATGCAGACGCCTGTCACAACCTCATGTTTCCTTCCCGCCAGTTTGCTCAGAATCGCCCGCGCATCTGCCTCATCTACTGGCTTCCCCAATATTTCATCATCGAGTAAAACCACCGTGTCCGCGGCTATGATAAGTTCTTCAGGATGCTGCCCGGCAATCTTTATAGCTTTCTGCCGGGCAAGATGTGCCGGCACTTCCTTCGCGGCCATCCCCGGAGGGTTGGTTTCATCAATGTCCGCAACAACTACTTCAAACGGCAACTCCGCAGCTTCCATGAGCTGCTTTCTCCTTGGCGACTGTGAGGCAAGTATGATGTTAAGCATTGGCTTCAAGGTAATAGATAACAAGCGACCCCACACCGGAAACCATGATGAGTTTCAGATACCGGCTGGCCTTTCCAAAATGTTCGGTGGTTTGTGACTTCGGCAAAAATATGGTCCACATGATCAAAGGAACCACAAGAGCTAACAGGGTGTAAATACCTAGAGCCCATTCTTTCTCTACAATTAACCGGATGCCTGCAATAAGCAGAGGAAACAGCGCAAAGGCACTCAATACCTGAGTAAAGCTGCCAGCTTTACTCAGTCCCCAGCGAATCGGCATGGTCATACACCCCTCGGCCTCATCTCCCTTAAAATCTTCCATGTCCTTAACGATCTCCCGCATCCAGGTCAGCAGGAAGGCAAAACCGGCATAGACAGAAAGCACCCATATCGGATTGGCAAGCGGTGCCCCCGATTCCGACCGGATGAATACCTCCTGCCCCGCATAGTAGTGCATCGCAGGCTCGTAAACTATCAGGACCATAATGGTAAGTGCGGTCAATAAAGCTACAACGAGGTTTCCAGTCAGGAACTGTCTCTTAAAATGGGTGGAATAAAACCACAGCAGCAAGGTGCAGAGCAATTGGATAATAAGCCACGACCAGGCGCCCGCCTGCCTTGCCACAAGCGCCGCAAACAGAATAGCTAATACATTCAACACGGTATGGAGTATAATAGCCATCCTGCGCGGAATCTTTCGCTCCAGAATCATCCTGTCTGGCTTGTTGATATTATCTATCCGGATGTCGAAGTAGTCATTAATAATATATCCGGCAGCAGCTATGAAAATGGTCGAAAGACTCAACAGCGTGAAGTGCTTCAGGTCTAATAACAATCCCATGGGCGACTGCAGACCGGCGGGCCGGATCACACAAACCCATACCAGCAACTGCGTCAGAAGGATAATCAGAAGATTGGACCACCTAATGAGTCTCAGCCAGGATATCATAATGTTGAATTGATAAGGCGCAGCCTGTAATTACCGGCTACCAACTGTTCTTGAGCGACTGTTCCTCTTCAGGAAAGGAGGTATTCCAGTTACCCGGGTCCACACGCCATTGCTCCAGGCTCGCCTGGTGCTCCGGTTGAACCAGCTTCAGCTCTGTCGCTAATTCCATCAGGGAAGTATAATCACTGATGGTATGCAACGGGACCATAGCTTTTTCAAAGGCCGCTGTCGCAACGGGAAATCCATAGGTAAATAAAGCGCACATTCCCACAACCTCTGCACCCTGGGCCCGCAACACATCAACCACCTGAAGACTGCTCTTGCCGGTAGACACCAGGTCTTCAATCACCACGACTTTCTGACCTTTCTCCAATACGCCCTCTATCTGATTGCCCATGCCGTGCTCCTTGGGTTTGGAACGCACATACAAAAAAGGCAACTTCAGCAGATCGGCAGCCATCACCCCATGGGCGATACCCGCAGTCGCAACACCCGCAATAGCCTCCGCATCCGGAAAATGCTCCAGAACCATATTGGCCAGCTCACTTTTTACAAAATCCCGGACATAAGGGTAGGAAAGGACTTTCCGGTTATCACAGTACACGGGAGACTGCCAGCCACTGGCCCAGACAAACGGCTTTTGCAGGTTGATTTGCAAAGCTTTAATTTGCAGTAGCTTTTCTGCGAAATGTTTTTGCGTGGTCATAGCGCTCAAACCTACGCCAATTAAGCAAGTTTACAAAAGCCTCCACATGTTTTTCGGACAGAAGGTCTACTTCAATAACAAGCCGCTGATTCTCACGAACGATCGGGAAAACTTCCTTAGGGAACAGCCACTGGCAGCAGGTTATCTGTCCTTTACAGGTGCCTTCCCACGTCATTACAGACTCGCATTTGATCACCTGATGAAGCCCGCGTCTCTCGGCGCTCTCATCGAAGATGTTTCTCCCCGCGCTCTCATCGAAGAACTCCACGCTTTCTACGAACCGGTTGATGCCGGGGGAGGAGTAGTATTGAATGAAAATGGGGATGTGCTGATGATATACCGCCGCGGCAAATGGGATCTTCCAAAAGGTAAACGGGACGACGGTGAAGACATCGCCGTCTGTGCCGTACGCGAGGTTTCGGAAGAAACAGGACTCAGCCATATCACCCTGGGAGATAAGATATGCGACACTTATCATGTCTATTCTCAGAACGGCCAAAGCCTGCTAAAACGAACCGCCTGGTACAAAATGACCGCCAGCAGTAGTGAATCGCTCAGTCCACAGGCAGAAGAAAACATTCTCGAAGCTCGCTGGATCCCCGTTAAAGACCTCGCACCCATCGTCTTCAAATCTTACGAAGCCATCAGAGAAGTCCTCTCCAACACAGGCATCAAATGGTAACAAACCCTCAACCCCCAACCCACAACCCACAACCCACAACCCACAACTAAAATAGAAAAGCTGCCGAAGCAGCTTTTCTATTGTTCAATGATATAGACATCCTCATTATCCCGCTTGAGCCGATAGGCCTCCCTCGCGTAGCGTTCAAGATATTCCGGACTGTTCTGCAACAACGCATACTCACGCTCCATCCTTTCTATCTCACTCGTCAGGTAGGTAATTTTTCGTTCCGTTTCCCGAATCTCCCGGTTCCTGTCCTCCTGTGCCGTCCAGTTATTCTGATCAAAATAGATCATCCAGACGGCAAAAGCGACGCCTGTAATCAGGAACTTATTAGTCACAATTCGCAACAGAATCTTCATACCACAGCAGGTTATAACGAAAATACAATACTATTTGCCAAACTTCAAAGCATTGGTCGGATACCAGGCTGTCGCACCCAGCTCCTCTTCAATGCGAAGGAGTTGATTATACTTGGCCATCCTGTCTGAACGGGAGGCTGATCCGGTCTTGATCTGGCCGCAGTTCAATGCCACCGCAAGATCAGCAATCGTAGCATCTTCAGTCTCGCCGGAACGGTGACTCATAATCGTATTATAACGGTTGTGCTGAGCCAGGGTCACAGCGTCGATCGTCTCAGTCAGGGAACCGATCTGATTCACTTTAACGAGCAATCCGTTCGCTACTCCCTCACGAATGCCCTGATCCAGGCGTTTCACATTGGTCACAAACAGATCATCCCCTACAAGCTGAACTTTATTGCCAACAGCCTCTGTCAGCAGCTTCCATCCCTTCCAGTCATCCTCGTCCATTCCATCCTCAATGCTCACGATGGGGTATTTGTTGCACCAGTTCGACCAGAACTCCACCATTTCCTCGCTGGTCAGGGTTGCACCTCCCGACTTATGAAAATGATATTTCTTCGTTTTACTATCGTACAACTCACTGATCGCCGCATCCATTGCAATGGCAACCTGCTCTCCGGGTTTGTAACCGGCTTTCTCGATGGCTTTCAACACGGTTTCGATGGCTTCCTCATTGCTCTGGATATCCGGCGCAAATCCACCCTCGTCACCCACATTGGTAGAATATCCCTTGTCCTTCAAAACGCTTTTCAAATGATGGAAGATCTCAACACCCCAGCGAAGCCCTTCGCTGAAACTCGGAGCGCCCACAGGCATTACCATGAATTCCTGAAAATCAATCTTATTGTCCGCATGCGCACCGCCATTCAGGATGTTCATCATCGGCACAGGTAGGGTCTTTGCATTTGCACCGCCCACATAACGGTACAGCGGCAATCCCGTGGCCTGAGCAGCAGCTTTGGCAACCGCCATGCTCACAGCAAGGATGGCATTGGCTCCCAGCTTGCCTTTGTTTTCAGTGCCGTCAATTGCCAGCATGGTCTGATCGATACCCCGCTGATCCGTGATGTCCCAACCATACAATTCTTCCGAAAGGGAATTGTTTACGTTTTCCACCGCCTTCAGTACACCTTTCCCGAGGTACAGTTTTTTATCCCCGTCACGTAGCTCAACGGCTTCATGCTTACCGGTAGAAGCTCCGGAAGGAACAGCAGCACGACCCATATGGCCATCGCTGGTATGCACATCAACTTCTACTGTAGGATTGCCACGGGAATCAAGAATCTGGCGGGCAACAATGTTGGAAATGAAACTCATGATTTATGTTCTTTTGTGTGTTTCTGAGGATAGTTTAGATTTGATTATTGCGCGCAAAGGTAATATGTAGACCGGAATATCGTCCGGTCTATTAAACCACTGCAACAGGAATGGCTCGAAGGGCAGATCGGAATATCTCTAAACATTGCAACGTTTATGAAATGGTATCAGCAGAATATAGAACAGGTTCTTTCTGAATTGAACGCTTCAACAAATGGTTTGGACGAAGCAGAGGTACGGTCGAGACTGGATCAGTACGGACCGAACGCCCTGGAGGAAAAGAAAAAGAAACCAGCCTGGATGCTGTTCCTCAGTCAGTTCACAGACTTTATGATCCTCATACTGATCGCAGCAGCCATCATCTCAGGTATCGCAGGGGAACTCATCGACACGATCATCATTCTCGTTATCGTCTTTCTCAACGCTGTGGTCGGCTTTGTGCAGGAATATCGGGCGGAAAAAGCAATGGAAGCACTCAAGCAGTTGGCCACTCCACAGTGCCAGGTGCTCCGCAATGGTCAAGTCACCGCCGTTTCTTCACTCGATCTGGTTCCCGGTGACCTCGTGCTCCTCGAAGCAGGGTCTCTGGTGCCCGCCGATCTGCGGCTGGTCGAATCTCATACGCTTCGAATCGAAGAGTCCTCACTAACAGGGGAATCTGTTCCGGTGGATAAAACGATCCAACCGATCAAACAGGAAGAGTTACCACTCGGCGACCAAACCAATCTGGCTTTCAAAGGAACGCTCGTAATCAACGGAAGAGGCAAAGGCATCGTAACAGCCACCGGAATGAAAACGGAGATCGGCAAGATTGCCAGCATGCTTCAGGAAGAAGAATCCGTAACGCCGCTGCAAAAACGTATGGGCGACTTCGGCAAGAAGCTTACCATCCTCATCATCATTATCTGCATCGTCCTTTTTGGCATGGGCCTGCTTCGCGGCGAAGCTCCTATGGAAATGCTGCTCCTTGCCATCTCCCTCGCCGTAGCGGCCATACCAGAAGCACTTCCTGCGCTCATCACAGTAGCACTTGCACAAGGAGCCAAGCGCCTGGTCAAAAAGAATGCTCTGATCCGTAAACTACCCGCCGTTGAAACGCTTGGTTCGGTAACCTACATCTGCTCCGATAAGACAGGGACGCTCACCATGAACCGCATGAAGGTGGTAGAAGTGGAACCTTTTGAGCATCAGCAGGACTGGAAGCATACAACGAACCTTCTCGAAACAGGTATGGCGCTCAATCATGATGTCCGGAAGAATAATGAAGGGACGCTCGTAGGGGACCCTACCGAGATCGCACTCGTAGAATATTTCCTCGATACCCACGGGGATGATCAATGGAAACAGATCCGGAAATCTTTACCTCGCGTCGCAGAACTGCCGTTCGACTCGGACAGGAAGTGTATGACCACCATCCACGAATATGATGGTCGTTACCTTTCAATTTCAAAAGGTGCCGTTGAATACCTAACCACCCGACTGAGCTCGGACGAACGAATTAATGAGATCATCAATGCATCTGAAGAACTGGCAGGAGAAGGCATCCGGGTACTCGCATATGCTTGTAGAATGCTGGATGATCTCCCGCAAAACCTGACGCCGGAGTCCATAGAACGTGACCTCGACTTTCTTGGTTTCGCAGGCATGATCGATCCTCCACGTCAGGAGGCAATGGAGGCCATCAAAGAATGCAAAACTGCTGGCATCCGCCCTGTGATGATCACCGGTGATCATAAGGCCACCGCAGCCGCCATCGCCCGGCAAATCGGTATCCTCGATGAAGGTGAAGAAGCCGTGGATGGCATCGAACTGGGAAGGATGTCTGATAAGGAACTATCTGAACACGTGGAGAAAATCTCCGTTTACGCTCGTGTCTCCCCGGAACAGAAACTGAAAATCGTAAAGGCTCTGCAGAAAAAGAATCACTATGTTGCCATGACAGGAGACGGTGTCAACGATGCTCCCTCACTGAAAACAGCCAATATCGGTGTGGCAATGGGTATCACCGGAACCGACGTGAGCAAGGAAGCTTCACACATGATCTTACTGGACGACAACTTCGCCACCATCATTCGCGCCGTAAAGGAAGGGCGGAGGATTTATGACAATATCCGGAAGTTCGTCAAGTATATCATGACCTGCAATGGTGCCGAGATATGGACCATCGTTATGGCGCCCCTGCTTGGTCTGCCCATACCACTATTACCTATCCATATCCTCTGGATCAATCTCGTTACAGATGGGCTCCCTGGACTGGCTCTTTCTTCAGAAAAAGCAGAAAGGAATATCATGCACCGCCCACCCCGCGCCACCAACGAAAGTCTCTTCGCAGGCGGAACGGGTATCCATATCGTCTGGGTAGGGATTCTGATGGCTGCCATAACACTTGGCACCCAGGCCTGGGCCATAAGCACTGATCACGCTCACTGGCAAACAATGGTGTTTACGGTCTTGTCCCTGGCGCAGCTCGGCCATGTATTTGCCATACGCAGCGATCATGAATTCATCTATAAGAAGGGTCTGTTCAGTAATCTTCCACTCCTGGGTGCCGTTCTGCTAACGTTCGGCCTGCAACTGGGCGTCATCTACCTGCCATTCGCCAACGAGATATTCCGGACTCAGCCACTGACGCTTTCTGAGCTGCTGATTTGTATCGGAGCCGCCGCCCTGGTCTTCCATGCCGTTGAACTGGAAAAACTGATCCGTAGATCTTTCAGAAAATAATCCATACCCCCTTCGCATCGAAAAATCGACCAAAGGGTTCTTTAAAAACGAACAAAAAGAAGGAAACAGAAGAAAACCGGCAATTCCAAACGGCCAATAATTTACAAACAAAAGACCCAGCCGCTCATCAACTAAGCAGCCACCTATGTATTTTGTGCAAAATTTCTGACTATGAGGTTTGCCTCCCACCTTCTATTGTTTTCACTACTGATGCTTTCCTTTTCTGCTAAAGCACAGTACAAGCAGATCCTTTTCAAAACCTACGGTGTTTCCGGTCCATCCTCTGAGGGAGAAGATATCATCGAACTACCAGGTGGTAATCTTCTGATCGCCACCACACAAAGCTTCCCCCTGGGGGGAGGGGCTTTTCAGGCCGACATTGTTCTGATCAAAACACTTGAGAATGGTGACACACTGCTGACCCGCAGGTATGGTTCCGCCACCTCACGCGAATATGTAGAGTCCATGAAGCTGCTTCCCGATGGCAGACTGCTGCTCGCTGGATGGGTCTCGGATATCGGTATTGATAATGCAGATGCGCTACTCGTTATGTATGATACCAGCGGTCACGAACTCTGGCATAAACGCTATGGCAGCGCAGCAGATGAATTTGCCAATGCTGTGGAGTCGATACCAGGCGGTTTCCTCGTGGGCGGGGTCACCTACAATAATAATGTCGGCGAAGGCGATGCCTGGCTCCTACGCCTGAATCAACAAGGCGATTCGCTCTGGTCCAAATCTTTCGGCGGCCTGCTCTATGATGATTGCTGGGATGTATGTTATACGGAAGATGATCATCTCCTGCTGACAGGCGGCACTTACAGCTATGCCAGCGGAAGCCTCGATGATGCCTGGATCATCAAAGTAGATACTTTTGGAACACAGGTCTGGCAGAAAGAATTCGGACTGCCTAATCGTGTCGACTGGTCGTGGTCAATCACACCAGTCCGTAAAGACGGTCTGATCACCGGCTATGCCTTTGTGGGCATCAAAGACACCGAAGAAGCACCGCCCGGAGCAGGTTTCGGCGACCTCCATTTCGTGCGAACGGATAAGTCCGGCAATCTCGTCTGGGACAAATCTATCTCCCAGCCGGGAGGATACCGTCTGGAAGGCAGGGATATAAAACAAACACCTGATGGTGGTTTCCTGATCGGTGGCTATTCCTTAAACCCTGGTGTAAATGGTACTCAGTACTATGTAGTGAAAACAGACTCCCTCGGGGATAAGGTCTGGGATACAGCCATCGGACAGAGTCTCCAGGCACACATCGTCAAGAACCTCTATCCAACGCAGGATGACGGTTTCGTGATCACAGGGAGTCAGTCGACGCCCACGCCAACACAACTGGCATTTATGGCAAGGTTCCGTCATCAGCCAAGTATTGTACCTGCTTCAAACCTCCTGGATTTCTCTCTTTATCCCAACCCCAGCACGGGCTCTTTCCTGATCGAGGGTAGACTAAATAATCCCGGACCGCTGACCATCACCCTGATGGAACTCAACGGCCGGGTGCTACTACAACAGAACCGGGAGTCGGTCGCAGGGTCTTTCCGGTTTGAGGTTCAGGTCCCCCCGGCGACACCAGCAGGTGTTTATCAGCTCTCGTTACAGACACCGGAGGGCCGCATTTCCCGGAAACTGGTCGTAGAGTAAAGACCAGCATCCCGATCGCTGCCCCCTGCTGAATACGCCGGCCATGGACGGTATTGGACGTCAATGCCTTTGTATTGGATAATGCCCAATGGCAGGAAATATTTCTGTACTTAGTAGTGACTACTGTTCACCGGCTCAGGTACACCGTGCGCAAATTTCAGTAGTATTTCCGCCAGATCATTCGGATTTGCGATTGTTGCTTCTGTCCAACTTTTAGGCGTCGCCGAGAAGCTGTTGGCTCCGCCTGATTTTTAATTTCCATCGATTTCGATGGAATCATAATAAGGTTACGAAGTTGCTCCCCCACACAATGAACTCATTATTACTTCGGTTTCGAACCCCACGGTATAGAATATTCCTGTCAGTTCCATGTCATCCCGATCTGCTGCTTTGCTTTTGCAGGTGTTAGCATTGAAATAGTCTGGTAGCGCTATGGCGGTGTATTCAGTGTATAAGGATGACAGACAATGACCGGCAACAGGCGGTTGACTTGCTTTCAAAGACAGCCCGATAGCCCAAAAACATATCAATGAAATATCCGTGTGAACGGTGTTAACGCGGTCCGGAGACGGTGAGGACCCGGTGGGGTAGTAACTCAGGTATAAGGGAGCCCTGACGGAGGTCCGACTGAACCATGACCCTGGATCAACCTGAGAGTCCATTAAATCCCAATGCTTAGGGGGAGCCTCTGACTGGGTAGTGATTTTCACCTGATATTGTAGTGATAGTTTAATGACTCTTATGTTGAGCCGTATATAAGGCGTCTATATGGCGCCTATATGGCGCCTTAAGCCGCATGCTTAATAAAATAATAGAATATCTGGACGCTGAACAGCGGAGAGAAAATAGCAATATCGAAGAAATGTTGATTGCAAAATGTGTCGTGGAGTCGTAACTCGAAAGCTACGTTATAGACAGCAAAAACTCAAAAATCGTTTATAAAAAAGCACAGAAAAACGAACCCCGATACCGGACGTCTTTATAAGTGTTTTCAATCACTACAATCATCTAACGCCTATCTTTATGGTTTCAATCTTTCTCCAATTTGTCGCTGGAACGAGTTGCATATTTCGATCTCGAAACCCCGGCAGATAACCTCCGCATATTAGATATTGGCTGTTATCGCTGGGATGGTGCCACCTTTCATGAACGTTCACTTCAATCATTTCTGGACTTCATAAAAGGGGCGGCTTTTCTTTGCGGACATAATATTGTATTGCATGATCTTCCCGCAATCCGCGCGGCACTTAATAACAACGCTTTCGGAAAACAGAATGCAATCGATACGCTCTTTCTCTCTCCGCTTCTCTTCCCAGCAAGACCCTATCACCACTTACTGAAGGATGACAAACTTCAGGTTGAAGAATTGAATAATCCGGTAAATGACGCGCGAAAAGCAAAATCACTGCTTGAGGATCAGATTGTGGCCTTCGGAAAGCTCCCTCACCAGTTAAAACAGATATTTTATCATCTTCTGAGAAATGAAGAAGGTTTTAGTGCATTCTTTCACCTCATCCATTATCATGATGCATCTCCCGGGAATCCCCGGGACGTATTGCGAAGTTATTTTGATGGTCAGGTCTGCACTTATGTAGACTGGGATTTCTTGCTTGAAAGCGATCCAAAACCTTTGGCTTATGCATTGGCTCTGATCGACAGTGGCGACCGGCATTCGGTGACGCCGCCCTGGGTACTGAGACAGTTTCCCGACGTTGATCGGATAATGCACCTTTTGCGCGGTAAACCCTGTCTGCAGGGTTGCTCTTGCTGTGATCAGCTCTGGGACCCGGTCCTGAATCTAAAAAGGTTCTTTGGGTTTAAGCATTTCAGGTCCTACGGAAACAGAAGTCTCCAGGAGGATGCGGTCCGGGCCGCGATTAACGGAAGATCACTGCTCGCCGTCTTTCCCACAGGCGGAGGCAAATCAATTACCTTTCAGTTGCCGGCACTGATGGCCGGAGAAAGTATTCGTGGACTCACAGTGGTGATTTCTCCGCTCCAGAGTCTCATGAAAGACCAGGTTGACAACCTCCATCGAAAGAATATTACAGAGGCAGCAACGATTAACGGGCTGCTTGACCCCATCGAAAGATCGAAATCATTTGAACAGGTTTTAAATGGAAATGCCAGCCTCCTTTACCTATCTCCTGAAGCGCTACGGTCCAACTCCATAGAACGGCTTCTGCTGGGACGGAAAATAGCGCGGTTTGTTATCGATGAGGCGCATTGTTTTTCATCCTGGGGACAGGATTTCAGGGTAGACTATCTGTACATCGGCGATTTTATAAGGTCCCTGCAGGAAAAGAAACATCTGGATGAGCCCATCCCGGTCTCCTGCTTTACCGCTACGGCCAAACCCCAGGTTATTGAGGATATCCGGACTTACTTTAAACACAAACTAAACCTGGATCTCGCGGTTTACAGTGCCGAAGTGGGAAGAAAGAATCTCAATTACCGGGTCTATAATAGAAAAGATAAAGCCGAAAAGTACCAGGAAGTAAGAAATCTGCTGGATCATAAACACTGTCCAACCATTATCTATGTATCCAGAACGAGAACAGCCAATGAGCTTTCAGAAAATCTTCGGAAAGACGGCTATAGTGCCGGTTGTTTTCATGGAAAACTCTCCAGCGAAGAAAAGGTGCGAAACCAGGAGGCCTTCATCAATGGTGAGATCGATATCATGGTGGCCACTTCAGCATTCGGAATGGGTGTAGATAAATCCGATGTTGGGATGGTGATTCATTTCGAAATATCTGATTCGCTCGAAAATTATGTTCAGGAAGCCGGTAGGGCCGGTCGCGATGAACAGATCCAGGCCGATTGCTTCGTCCTGTTCAACGAAGATGATCTCTCCAGCCATTTTGTGCTGCTGAATCAGACAAAGATCAGCATCAAAGAGATTAATCAGATTTGGAAAGCGATTAAAGATCTTACTAAAACCAGGAAAAGGGTATCTAACTCCGCTCTGGAAATTGCGAGGAAAGCAGGCTGGGATGATAATGTTCAGGAGATTGAAACAAGAGTGACGACCGCAATCGCCGCACTCGAAGATGCGGGTTACCTCCGTAGAGGACATAATCTACCACAGGTATTCGCCACCAGCATTATCGTATCTAATGCTGACGAGGCTCGCCGGATTATCGAAACCTCGGAGCTGTTTGACGAGCTTCAGAAACAGCAGGCCGTCCGCATCATTAAAAAGTTGTTCTCTTCAAAAAGTAAACGACTGGCAACAGAAGAAACTGCTGAGTCCAGAATAGACTATATCTCCGATCATCTGGGAATCTCGAAAGCCGACGTCCTCCGGATCATCCAACTGCTCAGGGAAACAGAAATCCTGGCAGATTCGAAGGACCTGACGGCGTTCATCAGGTCGGGTGCTAATCAGCGGAAAGCTGCAGATATCGTAGATCATTTTGGACGGCTGGCTCAATTCCTGCTCAGCCAGTTTAAGGACGCACAGGCAATCTATCATCTGAAAGAGCTCAACGAAAATGCAACTAGTGGCGGCTGTCCGGAATCGACACCACAAAGAATACGAACCCTTCTAAATTTCTGGGTGATCCGTAATTGGATCAAACGGCAACCTGTAAAGAATGCCTCGCATTACATGCGCCTTCAACCGGTTGGGGATATGGAGGCATTAAAGAAACGGTTTGAGAGGCTAAATAGTCTGGCATTATCTATCATCAACTACCTGCACCAGAAGGCTTCGGAAATTACTGCCTCACCAGGAAGGTCCGAAGTATCAGTCGAATTTTCAGTGCTGGAGCTTCTCGAAAGAGTCGCCTCAGAGAATACCTTGTTTCTCCGTAATCTCGTTCAGGAAGACATCGAAGAGGCACTCTTTTATCTGTCAAAAACAGAAGCTTTGAAGATTGAAGGCGGCTTCCTCGTTCTGTACAACAGACTGACGCTACACCGGCTGGAGGAGAATAATCTTGTTCGCTATAAGGAATCGGACTACGAAAAGCTGAAAGATTTTTACGAGAACAAGGTCCATCAGATCCATATCGTAGGAGAATATGCGAAAAAGATGATCGAGAACTACAGGGAGGCGTTGCAGTTTGTGGACGATTATTTCACAATGAATTATTCCTCTTTTCTCAACCGGTATTTTCCCGGTAGCCGCAAGGAAGAAATAAGAAGAACAATAACGCCGGCAAAGTTCCGGCAGTTATTTGCCGACCTCTCTGCAGCACAACTGGAAATCATCAAAGACAACAAGCCTGGAACTATTGTAGTAGCCGCGGGACCTGGTAGTGGTAAGACCAGGGTATTGGTCCACAAATTAGCAAGTGTATTGCTCATGGAAGATGTCAAACATGAGCAGTTTCTCATGCTGACGTTTTCGAGGGCTGCGGCAAATGAGTTTAAGTCTCGCCTCGTGAACCTCATCGGAAACGCAGCACAATACATAGATATCAAAACGTTTCACTCCTTCTGTTTCGATCTGTTAGGTAGGGTAGGTCGACTGGATGATGCAGAGAAGATCATACCCTATGCCGTAGCCTCGATCAGAAATGGCAGTATCGAAAGGCGCATGGTTACCAGAACGATGCTGGTCATAGACGAGGCCCAGGATATGACTGCCCAGGAGTTCGAACTTGTTTCTGCGCTGAAAGAAGCCAATGAAGACCTGCGTCTTATTCTGGTAGGTGACGACGATCAATGCATTTACGATTTCCGCCAGGCCAGCCCTGAATACATGATGCGGTTCAGTCAAACGGACCATTCCCGGGTCTACCAGCTCCTGCAAAATTTCCGAAGCAGGGCAAACCTTGTTCAGCTTGCAAATCTCTGGGCAGAAAGGATCCCGGGAAGACTCAAATCGCATCCCATTGTTCCTGTGAGCCGGGAGAACGGCAGCATTGAAATGATCCGGTACCAAACGCCCCATTTAATATCCGCAGTTGCCGAGGCAGTGGCACAAGGGAATTTTACGGGTTCTACCTGCCTGCTGACAAGAACTAATGACGAGGCCGTCCAGCTTAGAAGTATGCTGGTTGAAAAGGGAATACACGCAAAGCTCATCCAGTCCAATGAAAATTTTAGTCTCGATTGCCTGGAAGAGTTGCATGCTTTTTCGAAGTGCATCAGTGAAAGCTGTAAGGGGTCTGCTATCGATACTGAGGAATGGAATAACTGCTGGAAGTTACTTAGGGACCGCTTCAGCGACAGTGAGAACCTGACGCTGACTGATTCTGTTTTAAAGAGCTTTGATAAACTCAATCCGAAAAGAAAATTCCTTACCGATTGGCGGCATTTCCTGCGGGAATCCCGCCTTGAAGATTTTCTGGATGTAAAAGAAGACTGCATCTATGTATCTACGCTGCACAAGGCAAAAGGCAGGGAATTCAATAATGTTTACATTATGCTGGACCGTTTTCCTGCCGCAGAACCCGCAGCTTTACGGTTAATGTATGTAGCCCTGACCAGGGCTAAGGTCAACCTCTCCATTCATTATAAAGGTGAATTTCTACCCAATTTGGACGTAGATGACCTGAAGCATTCTGAAAATGAGCTGAGTTATGACTCTTCGAATCATATGGTGATTCAACTCACTCACAGGGATGTACAGTTAGGATATTTCAACTACACGCAACATCGGATGAAGCGCTTAAAAGCAGGTGCTCCATTGGTGGCTTTACAGAACGGACTTGCCCCTGAAAACCAGCAACAGGTGCTGAAATATTCGGTCGCTTTTCAAAGCCGGCTCAAAGACTTTGAACGATCCGGCTTTCACCCGGTGAGGGCGAAGGTGGGATACGTAATCTATTGGTATGATGCCACCAGGGAAGAATGGATAAGGATCATCCTGCCTTTTCTCCGACTTGAAAAGAAGTGATCGGGCATCGTTGGTGTTTATGATGCCATCCCGGCTATTACTCCACCCAATATCGCAAAAACAAAGACGAGTGCATAGAAACCCAATGCCACGATCATGATGATTCCGTAAAACTTAAAGGTGTTTTTCAGGCTCTTAAAGGAAAGGTTGAATTGTTCGTCATTGGCTGTCTCCAGTGCCGGACCGATATTATTGGCGTAGCGGATCAACTGAATGGACGGATAGGCAACCAGGAAAATGGAGAAGATCTGGACCATAAACATCATGACGCCCAGTCCTTCCATTCCGGGCATAGTGCCAATGGCTTCCTGCCAGGCAGAACCACCCATCAGGAAAAATATAGCAAAGAGTAGGAACAGGCCGCAAAAGATCAATCCGACGATGCCCAGGAATTTGGTCCACCGACCCGTTTCGAGCATATACGCCTTCGCAGTGTCATTAATTGTAAGGTTGAAAAGGTGATCCTCTCTTCTTTGATAATTTTCCATAGAGCTAAAATAATAATTTAGTCCATAGTCTGGATATGAATACCTCTGTTTTCGTATTCTGTCTATAGCTGATCGTTTTTTCTGATTCCGCAGATATGAGTTCTGGGAACCGAGCGGCGGGGAATACAGGTAGAAAATTCCGATAAAAAAACCGTATTTCTACGGTAGACTTTTATTTTTCACGTTATGATCTTTACAAAAAATTTGCTGGGGTATTTTTTCACATGCATTGAGGGTGTTTTTCAGAAGAACTTACTAATGGTCGTACCCAGGAAATTTACATAGTAGATACCTCCCAATTCAATGACCCGAATATTTTTACAGTTGCGATTCTATAAAGATAAAAAACAAGGTGCTGGGACATTATGAGCTTACGCTGGATGATTTGAAGAATAATAATTTTACGGTTACTTATCCAAAATGAACAAGGTTGACTTTGCGGTTAATATTATAGATGAAAAATGAGTCCATAAACCGAACTTGGTTCCGTAAATATCATGTTACCAGGCAGTGACACCAAAATCGTTAATCAATGAGATATCAAAAAGTTCTCTCGTTTTCATTGCTACTTGCCTTTTCGTTGACGACCGCTATGAAGTGTAGGAAGGAGGGGCCTGAATGTCATTATACCATGTACTTCAAAAACGAATCACAGGATACGGTTCTTTTAGCTATGATGGTCTATATGGACAGTTTGTGTAAACTTGATATGAGGTCGAGGATTAGTCCCAACTCAACGATTGATTATAATATAGGAAGTTGTTGGGAAGACAGATTTCATGCGGGTAGGTCACCCGAGGTCTTCTTTGTCGACCCTAAACATTTTAACGGCCCCTATGATTTTTATTCCTGTGATTCTATTTTTTACAAGAACACGGTTTTAAGCCACAAGATCTTACGACTCGAAGAATTGAAAAAGAATGGCTTCGTCGTTACTTATCCCTAGAAAAATAATTCAATAAAAGTTGGAACATGAAGGTGAAGCTTATATTCAAATCGCTCCTTTTTCTAGCTGTAAGCAATGTCACATCTGCTCAGGACGTTTGCAAAATCTACTACACCCACGACGCCGCCGGCAACCGTGTGCTCCGAAAACAGAACTGCGAAAGTATGAATGAAACGCAGCCGGGAGGTCAGTTAGGTACCTTTATTCCTGTCCTGTATCCCAATCCTACCCCGGGGCCATTCAGTATCGACTTCAATGAACTGCTAAAGCACGCTGAAATCCATATCTATGCGATAGGCGGTGAATACGTTGGCGGAACAGAATGCATGGATTGCTACAGGGTTAATTATAATCTTGCAGGACAGGTGCCGGGTACCTATCTGGTCGTGCTTAACGGTATTCGTGAAGACGATCCGGACGTAGTTGAGGAGTTCACGCTGATAAAACGTTAGCCTGGATGGAAGGAGCAGCATCTTATAGCCTAGCAATAAGTGTACACCATATCTGTATTTTGATTGCATTCTCATTGTCCCCTAAAAAGTATTTGAGCGGGAAGTTTTGTTTGAGTTGCTTAAACAATAGCTCTATTTGCCATCGCTGCTTATATAGCAAGCCGATCTATGCTTCTACATTCAGATATGTTTATAAGGATCATTTAGGTTCTGTGGTGACCGTGACAGATGAAACTGGAAATATCATCGCTGAACAGAACTTTGATGCCTGGGGGCGCCAGCGGAATCCTGATACCTGGGATTATTCCGGGCTGGCATTGAACCCAGCCTGGTTGTATCGCGGATACACAGGGCATGAACATATGCCGGAGTTCAGCATTATCAATATGAACGGAAGAATGTATGATCCGATGTTAGGTCGTATGATGGCAGCAGACAATTACATTCAGGCACCCGATTTCACACAAAGTTTTAACCGATTTAGTTATTGTTGGAATAATCCATTGAAATATACCGATCCGTCAGGAGAAATTGTTTGGCTTCCAATTCTGGTGGGCGCTGCTATAGGTGGTATGGCGGGATGGAGAGCTGGTGAAGCCAACAATGCAACAGGCTGGGATATGGTTGGTTATATTGCCGGAGGTGCCGCTATTGGAGCTGTAGGAGCGGGTATTGGTTCTGCTCTATCTGCTGCTGGTGCAGGTGCCAGTGTTGTTGGTACCGCTTCCGGAGCATTTGGCGGTGCAGGTTTTACTGGGCTTCGATCAAATTGGAACTTAGGCATGATGTTACGAGGGGCAGCATTAGGAAGTATTTCGGGGACACTCGGGGGTGGTGTAGCTGCTTCGATAGGTGGTGGTTGGGGGGCTTTTTCGGGCAGTGCTGTGAGTTCCGGCTTTCATTCAATCGCGAATGAGGATAATATTGGGCAAATTGCGGCAAATATGTTTTCTGGAGGTGCTTTTTCTTTTGGTCTCTATCATGCTAGTTCGTTTTATAACTGGCGTTATAGAGGTGGAAATAAATGGGGTGAATTAGACGTTTCTTATAGACAGTTTAATGGGATGCAGGCAGATTTTGTTAGGTCTAGATTCTTGGGCAGAGAGTTTGGTGGTTTTTTGAATCCAAATGGCTCATATGAAAGATTCGCAGGTAATGGTCAGTATCCGTTTAAGATTGAAGGTGCTGAAATAAGATTAGATGCAGGAGGTAATCCGGTGCCTTATTTTCATACACATTGGGCAAAACCAGACAGAACTTACTTTGTATCCGAAAAAACTGGCCTAATTACGGATTCTGGAACAAGACGGGCTTGGACTGCAACCAGATATTTTAGTGACATCGACTTGCCGACTCCAGGCCCAGCTTTGATGCTAAATAGATTTGATGGCGCTTATAGTCCGGGTGGGACTGGATGGATACAAATTAATCCCCCCGTTTCAAGATATTTTCCGTATGTAAATTTCGCTTGGTGATGGTTTGGAAATTGATATCGGTTGTTGTGCTTCTCATGTCCGCCTTTTTGGGAAGAACCCAGACTAAGGTTGATTCGTTTGAAATAGTAACTGGAGAATTAGCTCAAGTCTATTATAAGTACCAGATTAACGGTATATGGTTTTCATTTTGGGAATTTGGCACTGAACTTCGTATCCAGCCAAAGCACTTATTCGAAGGAA
This sequence comes from Bacteroidota bacterium, assembly GCA_023409975.1. Classification (GTDB taxonomy): domain Bacteria; phylum Bacteroidota; class Bacteroidia; order Chitinophagales; family Chitinophagaceae; genus JAFIGV01. Next base: position 25,586 of record JAEYQO010000001.1, read on the forward strand.
AACAGTATTTCAGGAAAAGAATATTAGGGATATTTGGTACCGAAAGCGGTGGGGCTGGAGGAGTTCCACCGGGAACGATGGTCAAACCTTTTCTAGGAGACTGCGTGCAAGTAGATACTTTTATATTCGCAGGCATTGTTACGAAGCATCCACTTGAAATTGACGGTAAAGCCATCAGGGATGAGTATCCGTATAGTACACAATTGAACCCTATCATCATAAGAGACTTCAGATATGTTGAAAGGTGTGAAAAGTATCCCTTTAGGCATTTTGAGATATTCACAGAGAATAAGTTTTCAAAATGAAACTGTATTAGAGATAGGACTTAAATAAAATCCCCAATTTGCTGACCGAGGATTAGGGGCGGTAGTAAAACTCTCAGAACACTTTTGAAGGATAATTCCTGTGGAATGGAAGTGCTGTTGTAATTTTAAAGTAAACCTATGTTAGGTTCAAGTGTCTATTATTGAAAGTAATAGATTATGAAAATTAAAGAGATTGTTCTTTTGTTAATTCTGGCTGCAAACTGTAGCATTACGGCTGCTCAAGATATCTGCAAAATCTACTACACCCACGATGCCGCCGGCAACCGTGTCCTCCGAAAACAGAACTGCGAAAGCATGAATGAAACGCAGCCGGGAGGTCAGTTAGGTACCTTAATTCCTGTCCTGTATCCTAACCCTACCCCGGGGCCATTCAGTATAGACTTCAATGAACTGCTAAAGCACGCTGAAATCCATATCTATGCGATAGGCGGTGAATACGTTGGCGGAACAGAATGCATGGATTGCTACAGGGTTAATTATAGTCTTGCAGGACAGGTGCCGGGTACCTATCTGGTCGTGCTTAACGGTATTCGTGAAGACGATCAGGACGTAGTTGAGGAGTTCACGCTGATAAAACGTTAGCCTGGATGGAAGGAGCAGCATCTTATAGCCTACACTTATGGTACAGATCTGGAGTAATAAAGGGCAAATTTTGGCATTTACTCCCAATGATTAATAATAAATATGAAACACCGTCTGATTTTCTTATTTACCGGGATTTTGAGTGCTCTCAATTGTGCCGCATTTTTTGGTAGCTACGACGATGTAGGATTAAGTCTCAAGTGCATTGAGAAAGAAGGTAGATTAAAATTGAATTTTATCAATGTTGGAACATCAAAAAGTTCACTTTTTGCTCCCTGTTTGACAAACACATTGATTCAGGTAAAGGACGAAAGTTCAAATGAAGTTCAACCTAAAGTTCTACTTCGACAGAATTGCGATACTCATCTGTTTGATCTGCCTGAAAATGACACCGCCACTTTTTTCTACCCCTATACACTTGCTGAAATGTATGATTTGAAAAACGGAAAGACATATAAGATAAAAGTTGAGTATTATATTTATAGTAAAGGTAAGGTAACGAGAAAGATTGTTGCTGACTGTGAGGTTAGCTGGTAGATGCGGTTACTGTTTTTGTTCTACCACAGACAACTGAGCCGCTTTCTCGACGAAATTTCTTTTTACAGATATTATCAATCATCTAGTTGAAATAATCGTTAATAAATGAAACCTCAGAAATTTCTCTTCTCGTCATTGCTCCTTGCCTTTTCGTTGACTACCGCTATGAAGTGTAAAAAGGAGGGGCCTGATTGTCACTACACCATGTACTTCAAAAACGAATCACAGGATACGGTTCTTTTAGCTATGATGGTCTATATGGACAGTTTGTGTAAACTTGATATGGGGACGAGGATTTTTCCCGACTCAACGATTGATTATAACTTAGGAAGTTGCTGGGAGGACAGATTTCATGCGGGCAGGTCACCTGAGGTCTTCTTTGTTGATCCCGGCCATTTTAATGCGCCCTATGTTTTTTATTCCTGTGATTCTATTTTTTACAAGAACACGGTGTTAAGCCACAAGATCTTACAACTCGAAGAATTGCAAAGGAATGGCTTCGTTGTAACTTATCCCTAGTTAGTTGATACAGCAAAGTAATATCACGAAATATCCCAACCGCATATCTTCAACGCTAGGAAAGGAAGACAGATCTTATCAATCATCTAGTTACAATAGTCGTTAATAAATGAAACCTCAGAAATTTCTTTCCTTGTCATTGCTCCTTGCCTTTTTCGCCACCACCGCGATGAAGTGTCAAAAGGATGGCCCCAATTGCCATCATGATATCATCATTAGAAACGCCTCCAGTAGCACGGTAATCTTTGCTTTGGAAGGTTATAAAGATAGTTTATGTCATTTAGCAAAGAGAAAAGAACTTCACGCTGGAGAACAAGCCGTGTTGAATCTTAGATATTGTTGGGAGGAAGAACTTACTAATGGTCGTACCCAGGAAATTTACATAGTAGATACCTCCCAATTCAATGACCCGAATATTTTTTACAGTTGCGATTCTATAGAGATAAAAAACAAGGTGCTGAGACATTATGAGCTTACGCTGGATGATTTAAAGAAGAATAATTTTACGGTTACTTATCCATAATGAACAAGGCTGACTTTGCGGTTAATATTATAGATGAAAATGAGTCCACTAAACCGAGCTTTGTTCCGTATATATCATGTTACCAGGCAGTGACACCAAAATCGTTAATCAATGAGATATCAAAAAGTTCTCTCGTTTTCATTGCTCCTCGCCTTTTCGTTGACGACCGCTATGAAGTGTAGGAAGGAGGGGCCTGATTGTCATTATACCATGTACTTCAAAAACGAATCACCAGATACGGTTCTTTTAGCTATGATGGGGTATATGGATACTCTGTGTACATTAAGTATACTTGATAGGATAATTCCTGATTCTACGATTGAGTTTAATTTAGGAAGTTGCTGGGAAGACGAATTTCATTCAGGAAAGGCACCTGAGCTCTATTTTGTCGACCCTAACCACTTTAACGGCCCCTATGATTTTTATTCCTGTGATTCTATTTTTTACAAGAACACGGTGTTAAGCCACAAGATCTTACAACTCGAAGAATTGAAAAGGAATGGATTCGTCGTTACTTATCCCTAGAAAAATAACACATTAAAAAATAGACATGAAGGTGAAACTTATATTCAAATCGCTCCTTTTTTTGGCAGTAAGCAATGTCACATCTGCTCAGGACGTTTGCAAAATCTACTACACCCACGATGCCGCCGGCAACCGTGTCCTCCGAAAACAGAACTGCGAAAGTATGAATGAAACGCAGCCGGGAGGTCTGTTAGGTACCTTTATTCCTGTCCTGTATCCCAATCCTACCCCGGGGCCATTCAGTATAGACTTCAATGAACTGCTAAAGCACGCCGAAATCCATATCTATGCGATAGGCGGTGAATACGTTGGCGGAACAGAATGCATGGATTGCTACAGGATTAATTATAGTCTTGCAGGACAGGTGCCGGGTACCTATCTGGTCGTGCTTAACGGTATTCGTGAAGATGATCAGGATGTAGTTGAGGATTTTATGCTGATAAGACGCTAGCCTTGGGTGAAAATATCCTCTGTACTTTGTTATGATAGTGACCATGAACGCTAATAAATGAAACCTCAGAAATTTCTCTTCTTGTCATTGCTCCTTACCTTTTTTACCACGACCGCTATGAAGTGTAAAAAGGAGGGGCCTGATTGTCATTATACCATGTACTTCAAAAACGAATCACCAGATACGGTTCTGTTAGCTATGACGGGGTATAAGGATACTCTGTGTACATTAGATATACTCAGTAGGATAATTCCTGATTCGACGATTGATTATAACTTAGGAAGTTGCTGGGAAGACGAATTTCATTCAGGTAAGGCACCTGAGGTCTTCTTTGTCGACCCTAAACATTTTAACGGCCCCTATGATTTTTATTCCTGTGATTCTATTTTTTACAAGAACACGGTTTTAAGCCACAAGATCTTACAACTCGAAGAATTGAAAAAGAATGGCTTCGTCGTTACTTATCCCTAAATAGACTACAACTAAACCACCACGCACTACTAACGAATCACCCATGACAAAAAAGGCTGCCCCACGGAACAGCCCCTTTCTAATTTTATCAAAACCCTCGCTCCCAAACCCACGAGTGATTTAATTTACTGTCGGTCTATACTCTAACCACCTAACCTCCTAACCACCTAACCAAATAGCCAAATAACCACCTAACCAACTAACGACTAAAAGGCTGCCCCACGGAACAGCCCCTTTCTAATTTTATCAAAACCCTCCCTCCCCAACCCACGAGTGATTTAATTTACTGTCGGTCTATACTCTAACCAACTAAC
>JAEYQO010000009.1 GCA_023409975.1 Bacteroidota bacterium
GATGTGGGTTGTGGGTTGAGGGTTGAGGGGGGGGTGGCTTTCGCTTTGAGAGGCCGTTGGCTTTTGGCCGTTAGCCATTGGCTAGTTCTGCCTTGGCCTTGGCTTTGGCCCTGGCCCCTGTGATGGTTGTGGGTTGTGGGTTGTGGGTTGTAGAGACGTTGCATGCAACGTCTCTACGCCAATGTCCTCTCTGGTTGTGTTTCATGGTGCAAAAATGGGTTGGGAAAGGCAGAAATATGGGTCGCTAAGGTCGCGCGACCCGTGTCAAACCCGCTGCTGGCGCGGAAAGAAAATTTGTGGCATGCAAAATGCGGGGACAATTTTTTCGAAGAAAACCAGCTAAAAACAAGTGTGCTGCGAGGGTATCACCAAAGTATCACCAAAGAGTCAACAAAGTATCACCAAAGAGTCAACAAAGAGTCATCACAGTGAAGGCTGTATAAGGCTTGTGCAGTCAACGGATGTTTTTTTCGAGATTCCGGATCATTTTCTGGAGTAGACTCACCATTGCCGCAGAACCAACCCTCAACTACCAACCAACAATCATCAACCCTTAACTCAACCGTCTATTCTCTATCTTTAGAACCCGATGTTTCCGGAACTGACTATCATTAAGATTCTAGACCTGCTGGGTACTTTCGCCTTCGCTATCAGCGGCATCAGAATGGCCGCCGGCAGGGATGTCGACTGGTTTGGTGCATATGTGATAGGCCTCGTAACCGCCATCGGAGGCGGTACAGTCCGCGATCTGCTCCTGGGAGTGCAGCCTTTCTGGATGCAGAATGCCTCGTATCTCGTCACCACCGGCATTGCCCTCCTCGTAACGATTGTCTTCAAGGGTCGTATCCTGCGGTGGGGTAGCACATTATTCCTCTTTGATACGATCGGACTGGGTCTTTTTACCGTAGTAGGTCTGAGCAAAAGCTTTTTTATAGGATTGCCTGTCTGGACCTGCATCGTCATGGGAGCCATTACAGGCTGCGTGGGTGGCATCCTCCGCGATGTACTGCTCAACCAGGTCCCCCTGATCTTCAGAAAGGATATCTATGCACTGGCTTGCGTGGCGGGAGGTCTGGTATTCTTCCTTGGTCACCGCCTGGGTGTTCCCTTCAGTATTCTCGAAGTATCAGCAGTTATTGCCGTAATTATCATCCGGATTCTAGCTGTACGCTTTAGCCTACACCTTCCCACAATATTCAAGGAATCAGTTTCGAAAGAAAAGAGTGAATAGAGACCCTTTTTACGAGGACTTTACTGCTTCTGTTTCCAGTAATCAAATCCTAGTTTCAGAATTAGCAGGATCACCACTATGATGAAGAATATCCTGACAAAGCCACTACCTTTTCTGAGTGCCAGTTTAGAGCCCAGGTAATTGCCTGCCATGTTCGCCAGTCCAACCGGTAAAGCAACCGACCAGACGATATGACCTTTGATGAAGAAGAACCCTAAGGCCGCAATATTCGTTACCAGGTTGACCAGCTTAGCATTTGCAGCGGCGTGAAGAAAGTTGAACCCGAAAAGGACAACGAAAGTGAAGATCAGAAAGCTACCTGTACCGGGCCCGATCAAGCCATCATAAAACCCAATTAGTCCGCCTGTAGCGAGACTGTTAAGGAGCTTCTGCCGTTTACTTAGATGCCGTTCGGTATGGTGCAGCCCCAACTCTCTTTTATAAACAGTATAAGTTAGCACACCAATAAGCGCTATTATAATAACTGGTAGGAACTGTTCCTTTCTTACCTGTGAGACGAGAAAAGCGCCTGAGACAGAGCTTAGGAACGCCGCTGCGAGGATGATCGCGATCTGTCTCCATTGTATTCTTACTTTCTTAAGGAACTCCACCGCAGCAACACTTGTTCCCAGGAAAGACGCAGTCTTATTGGATGCCAGCGTCTGAACAAGCGTCAGATGTGGTTGGAAGATGAAGAAAGCCGGTAACTGAACAAGTCCGCCACCACCCACCATGGCGTCCACAAATCCTGCAAGGAAGGCGAATATGCAAAGTGCTGCGATCATAAGATTTACCCATAAAAAAACCTCCCGGTGGGAGGCTTTTATCCGGTTTTTTGAAACCTGATTACTTTACATGGCTGTTCACCACTTTGGCCAGTTCAAACATAGAGATCTGACCTTTGCCTCCGAAAACTGGCTTCAGTTTATCGTCAGCATTGATCATACGCTTGTTCTTGCTGTCCTGCAGATTGTTCTTTTTGATATAGTCCCAGATCTTTTTGATGATCTCTGTACGGGGTATCGCTTTGTTACCAATGACGTTAGCCAGTTGATCACTTGGAGTCAAAGGAGCCATAAAGGCTGCATTAGGCTTTCTTGCTGTTTTCTTTTTAGGCGCTGCTTTTTTCGCTGCTGCTTTCTTAGGTGCTGCCTTTTTAGGTGCGGCCTTCTTAGCAGCGGCTTTACTGGGGGCTGCTTTTGCTGCGGCTTTCTTTGGTGCAGCTTTCTTGGGAGCTGCTTTTTTTGCTGCGGCTTTGTTAGGAGCTTTTGTTGCTTTTTTTGCTGCGGCTTTTTTCGCTGCTTTTGCCATAGACTTTAAAGTTTTGAGTTAGTTATAAAATTCTGTGCCCACCAAGGCAGACAGCCCGTTTTAATGGCTTTCCGCGGTTAAGTTACATAACAAAACCATATGTAGTATGCAGGGAGAAAGATTTTTTTTTGCAGGAGTAAATCGCCGAATCTCCAAAGGTGAAAAACAAGCTTTCGCTCTCTGGAATAATCCCTTTGCTTAACAGTCAGAAATTGATCAAATGCCCTGTCTCTAACGGATCTTTTGTAAGACCAGTTGCACCTTCTCATTCGCCTGATGTTCATAGTAAAGACTCACAAAGGGTTGGCGCCGGGCCAGTGCATCTGCCAGTTCTGTAGCCGGGGGCCAGCCGCTGTGTATATCCATCCTGATGATCCTTCCGCTTTCAAAACTGTCCGAGTCTGTCGCTAACTTGTACTCCACAGCAGCCAATGCCTTTTCGATATCCATACATCAAATGTAGCCCGGTCCTGCCAACTAACCCCTCCCGGACTTTATATCCGGGTTCCCTGTAAGAGGATTCTCCCCAAACTATTGGTAATCGCGGCTTTAAACAGTTGACTAACCGGATTTTCTTACATTTGTAACCTTTGACTTATATGCAATCCGGAGAACATATTGATGAACTGCTTCGCAGAGAGGAGGCCTTCCATGATGAGTGGGCTATGAGCGAAGATGTGAATGATATAGACGTATACGCCCTTTTCGACAGTTTTGTTGCGCAGGAAAACGCCTGGGTACTCGAGCAACTGGGTGATTTGAAGGGGAAGAGAATCCTCGATGTGGGTGCTGGACTTGGGGAGAGTTCTGTATACTTTGCCCTTAAAGGTGCAGATGTATACTTCAATGATATCTCTCCTAAAATGGGAGAATTCGCAGAAAAGCTTGCCACAAAACATGGCGTAAAGCTCAATTTCCTCATTGCACCCATAGAGCGCCTGGAACTGCACAAAGAGTTCTTCGACATTATTTACTGTGCGAACCTTATGCACCACGTTCCACCGGAAGATCAGGAAATGTGGATCAAGACGATGTCTGAGTCTTTAAAGCCGGGCGGTACACTGGTTACCATAGACCCTCTCAAATACAATCCGGCTATCAATGTTTATAGGGCGAAAGCTGAGAAGGTTCGCACCATAGACGAACAACCGCTCGGATTCGATATTCTGAAGATTTACCAGCGCTACTTTAAGACCGTACAGCATAAGGAGTTTTGGCTAACCACTCTGTGGTTGTTTATCTCCTACTATTTTATCCGGCGGTATGATCCAAATGAGATTCGCTACTGGAAACGGATTTTTAAGGAGAAGCCTTCAACAATAGGATGGTGGTTCAGTCCACTAAAGGCTTTGGACCGGCTGCTCTTATCCCTTCCGGGAATTAAAAAGATGGCCTGGAACATTGTCATCATCGCTAAGAAATAAAAAAGCGGGCTTCGGCCCGCTTTGCTTTTTATACCTTCTTCGGAGGAAGTGCGAAGGCTTTGGCTTCGTGCTCGAAATGTCCCTTGTGAGAAGCATCGCAGAACGGCTTGTTGTTTGAAAGTCCGCAACGGCAGATGGAAACCACTGTTCGTCCTCCCAAATCATAATGATTGCCCTCTTTGTCGACAATTTCAAAATCCCCTTCCACCTTCAATGAGCCATTGCTTAAAACCGTAATCCTTGTTGTTGCCATATGTTGCTTTTTTTCTGCCGCTGAAATTAGAAAATCTCCCGGTGCTTTTGGCCGTTAGCCGTTGGCCATTGGCGGGTTTAGCGAAGGCGAAGGCATCACGCAACTGACAACGCATGCTGAAACAGACATTTTCCATTCAACATGATACCCCACAAACATGCGACCCTGATGGGGTCGGATCGGTGTTTTGTAACCTTCGTTCAATAAACATGCGACCCCTTTCTGGGGTCGACCGGTGTTGCGAAAACATTAAAGGTCGTGTACCCTAAACAGAACAACCCTCAACCAAACGGGCCGTTAGCCTTTGGCCATTGGTGGGTTTAGCGAAGGCGAAGGCCAAGGCCAAGCCAGGCGAAAGGGAAGGCCAAGGCACTCACACAACCTACAACCATCAACCAAACGGGCCGTGGGCCATTAGTCATTAATTGATCTATGGCAATTGGCCAGGATGTAATATCTTAACGACATGCGTATTCTACTCATACTCATTTTATCCCTGCTTCTGCAATTGAAGTCAGAAGCGCGCCGAAGCCGGATCGATAGCCTGCTGGTGAAGATCCAAACCGAATTAACAGATTCTGTCAGGGCAGGGGCCTACTACCAGTTAGGGAAGGATTACCTCAACATTAACAGCGATTCATCGGTGATGTTTTCCAACATGGCTGTTGATCTGTCTGAGAAGATCGACCTGCGCCGGACAGAGGCAGAGTCTTATTCTATTCTTGGGGTTAACGAGAAGAACAATGGAAACTATGAGAAGGCACTGGAGTATCATCTGCAGGCATTACGAATAAAAGAAGAGGATCATTTGGAGGATGGACTTGCGATCACTTACAATGATATCGGTGTTCTCTACAAGATCATGGGCAGGTTCAGCGAGGCCCTTGAATACTATAAAAAATCAAACGCCATCTGCAGAAAACTGGATTATACGAAGGGGGTAGCGATGACTTATAACAACATTGGTACCATTCACCGGGAACTTTCCGGAGAGGATTCAGCTTTGTATTACTATCAACTCGCTCTCAGTGTTGCAGAGGAGATGGGAGACCCTTATTCCCTCTCAGTATGTATGAATAACGTCGCGGATGTTTATTCCACCCAGGGAAGATTTGAGGAGGCGCTCGCGCTTTTCAAAACCTGTCTTCGCTATGATAAGGAACTCGAGCACCAGGGGGGTATAGCCTACACCTACAATAACATTGCCCGGACGCTCAGTAGTATGAAGGAGTACGAGTCAGCATACCGATACTCGGATTCAGCCATGACCGTCGTCCGGAACGCTGATCTGCGCCATGATCGGATGGCCACCTTAATGATCAGGGCAGGTATAGAAGAAGGCATGGGAAAGCCCGCTCTTGCGATGACGACCATCCGCCAGTATCTGGCTTTGAAAGATTCTTTACTAACAGAGGAAACGAGCCAGCAGATCAGTGAGCTTCAGACTCAGTATGAGACAGCACAGAAGGAAAAGCAGATCGCCCTGCAGGAAGCAAAACTGAGGGAAAAAAATCTGATCATTCTGGGCATTGCGATAGCCGTTACCCTCCTCCTGATGCTTGGCTATTCCTGGTACAGGCGCCATAAGATGAAGCAGCAAGCTTTGCTACAGCGTACGATTTTACATCAACAGGAACAGGCCACCCGCGCCATCATTGAGGCAGAAGAGCGGGAACGGAAAAGAATAGCTCTGGAGCTTCACGATGGGGTAGGCCAGTTGATGAGTGCCGCCCGGATGAACCTTTCCTCCATCGCATCTGAGCTAAATTTTCCATCAGTAGCGCAGCAGGAAGCGTTTACCAATGCCATCTCACTTGTCGATGAAGGCTGTAAGGAAGTCAGGACGGTATCGCACAATATCCTTCCAAACGCGCTGCTGAAGGCGGGTCTTGCTGCAGCAGTTCGTGAATTTGTCAACAGGATCGACCAAAGGGTGCTGAAGGTAAATCTCTTCACACAGGGTCTCAATGAGAAAATCGAAGGGAATATAGAGCCGGTTCTTTACCGTATCATCCAGGAATGTGTCAATAACGTCATCAAGCATGCCGGTGCGAATACACTGGACATAGCCATCATTAAAGACCCTGGAGAGATTGCCGTTACTATTGAAGATAATGGTGCCGGCTTTGATGTCAATTCCAGAAACTTCAGAGATGGAATCGGCATGAACAATATCCGTAGCCGGGTGGAGTATCTAAATGGCCAGGTAGAATGGGATACCGCTCCCGGTAAGGGAACTGTGGTCATGATCCAGGTGCCCCTGAATAATGTTGGCAACTAGGCTTCCTCTTCTAGTTCCAGGGGCTGACTGGTTTCTACAGTACCGGGTGCCTCCAGGGCCTCTACATTGCGTAGCTTGCGCTGAATAGCCTTGGTGCGTTTACCAACCACGTCTTCAAGCTGGTTCATGCCAGTCTGGATGTTTTTTTGCGCTTTTTCCAGCAATCCTCCAAATTGTTCGAACTCCTTTTTCACTCCAGCCAATATCTGCCAGACTTCACTGCTGCGTTTCTGAATGGCAAGTGTTCTGAAGCCCATCTGGAGCCCATTGAGGATCGAGGCAAGGGTTGTAGGTCCTGTGACTACCACATTATAGCTCCTTTGCAGCTCTTCCAGCAGGCTCGATCTTCTCACCACCTCTGCAAACAAACCTTCGAACGGAAGGAACATGATCCCGAAATTGGTGGTGTTCGGAGGGTCAAGGTACTTCTCACAGATATCTTTTGCCATTTTCCGGATCACCTGTTCCAGGTTTTTGCTCGCCGCTTCCACAGCTACAGGGTCGGCGGCATCATATGCCGTCTGCAACGCCTCATACGCATCTCCCGGAAACTTCGCGTCGATCGGAAGCCAGACATACTCACGCTCATCTTCTTTATTGGGAAATCTTACTGCATACTCCACTCGGGCACCACTATGAGCTTTGGTCTCTACATTTTCGTCAAATTGTTCCGGGGAGAGAAGATTTTCCAACAACATCCGGAGCTGCACTTCTCCAAGTCCGCCTCTCATTTTTACATTGGCCAGCACCCGTTTCAGTCCACCGACATCCTGCGCCAGCGTCTGCATCTCGCCCAGTCCTTTCTGGACATTCTCCAGTTGCTTTCCAACCAGTTCAAAAGACTGTCCCAACCGTTCGCTCAGCGTCTTCTGCAGCTTCTCGTCAACAGTCGCTCTCATTTCCTCCAGTTTCCTCTCTGTGGCGTCGACGAGTTTCGTCTGCCGGTTCTCCAGCTCGCTGAATTTTTCTCTCTGCAGCTCGTTGAATTGTTGCACATTCTTTTCAAAGCTGCTCTGAAACTCCTTCAGTGCCCCTGCCAGCTTTTCTCTTACCTGTTCGTTGTCCTGCTTAGCCTGCTGGGCAAGTGCAGCCAGACGGTTGTCCACCTGCTGACCGATCTTATCCAGTTGCAGAAACGTGCGGTCTGTAAAGGCATGCTGTTCCTGTTTGAGTTCCAGCAATTGTTGTCTTAGTTCCTCCCGGTTACTCCCTGCAGTTTGCTGCTGTTCCATCCTGCCAGCACGAAGCTCTTCCCGAATTCCCTGCTCCATCTTCAAAAGGGAGTCCCGGAGCTGCTGTCCTGCTGCATCCGCATTGTTTTTCCGGAAATACAGGATCAGTAGGGTGACGGCCTGAAGTGCTGCAATGATAATGAGGAAGGGGAGCATCATATGGGTATTATATCTGGTGACCGACACTAAATTACAATAATCCCTTCTGGCGCCAACAGTAAGCTCAAAGGGGTGCTTCTGCACATTAGGCTAGCTCAGGTAGCTGTGGCCGGGCACCCTTTAGGGTCTATTGGTCATGGATTTCTTATTTTCGCAACCTAAATTTTCTCCAGATGCAACAAGATCAGCAGAATCCGGATCAACAACTGAATATTGAACTGACAGAAGACATGGCGGATGGTCAATATGCCAACCTGGCCATTATCACCCATTCTTTTGCCGAGTTTGTTATCGACTTCGTCAATGTTATGCCCAATGTGCCAAAAGCAAAGGTCAAATCGAGGGTGATCATGACCCCCCAACATGCCAAAAGGCTGATGCGTGCGCTGGTGGAAAATGTAAAGCGTTTTGAGGCTCAGCACGGTCCTATTAAAGACCAGGAACAGATCAATGTACCATTCAACTTCGGTACTCCCACAGCACAGGCTTAATCCATCCTGGTTTCAGACTAAACTTCAAAATGAACGACAAGATTCTCATTCTAGATTTTGGCTCTCAGTACACGCAGCTCATTGCCAGAAGCATCCGCGAACTCAATGTATACTGTGAAATTCAGCCCTGTACCAAACCCATAACTCCGGAACCCAATCTAAAAGGCGTGATACTTTCCGGTAGTCCTTTTTCTGTTAACGATCCTCAGGCACCTAAGCCTGATGTAAAAGGGATCGCTGACCAATTACCTGTTCTGGGTGTTTGCTATGGGGCTCAGCTCATCGCTATGCAATCGGGTGGTACGGTGGGTAAATCCACCCATCGCGAATATGGGCGCGCCCATCTGCAGGAGCTTGTACACGACCCCCTGTTTACTACCATTACCGATCGCTCTCAGGTCTGGATGAGTCATAGCGACAGCGTGAAGAACCTTCCTGAAGGATTTGAGGTGATAGCACGTACGGAATCCATCCCTGTGGCTGCTTTCAAAGCGCCAGACACCTTCGCCGGACAACCAGTCTATGGTATACAATTTCACCCGGAGGTGACGCATAGCACAGAAGGGCGCCAGTTGCTAAAGAATTTTGTTGTGGATGTCTGCGGTTGTCGCCAGGACTGGACACCAGCAACCTTTATACAGGAGACGGTAGAGCGCATCAAAACACAGGTGGGAAATGGCAAGGTAGTCATGGCCCTGAGTGGTGGTGTTGATTCAACAGTAGCTGCCACATTGATTCATCGGGCGATTGGCGATAATCTCTACTGCATTTTTGTGGATAATGGCCTGCTTCGTAAGAATGAGTTTGGACAGGTGCTGGAAGGCTACAAGCACCTCGGTCTGAATACGAAAGGGGTAGATGCCCGCGAGCGGTTTTATAAGGAACTGGACGGAGTTTCTGATCCTGAACAGAAGCGTAAGATCATTGGACGACTATTTATCGAGATCTTTCAGGAAGAAGCAACGAGTCTCACAGAAGTTGACTTTCTGGGCCAGGGAACGATCTATCCTGACGTGATCGAATCTGTATCCGTTCACGGACCCTCAGTAACCATCAAGTCTCATCATAATGTGGGCGGACTCCCTGAGCTGATGAAACTGGAGCTTGTAGAGCCTCTGCGTTTCCTGTTTAAAGATGAAGTCAGGAAGATTGGAAGAGAGCTGGGAATAGATGATATTTTCATCGGCCGACATCCGTTCCCCGGACCGGGCCTTGGTATCAGAATTCTTGGTGCTATAACGGAAGATAAAGTGCGCATGCTGCAGGAAGCAGATGCCATTTATATCCAGGGGCTGCGTGATAGCGGGTTATACCATCAGGTCTGGCAGGCGGGTACCATCCTCCTTCCGGTACAGAGCGTGGGTGTAATGGGGGATGAGCGTACTTATGAATTTACTGTGGCGCTTCGCGCTGTAACTTCTGTAGATGGTATGACTGCAGACTGGGCGCATCTGCCGTATGATTTTCTTGCTAAGGTTTCCAATGATATCATTAATCAGGTGAAGGGAATCAACAGAGTGGTCTACGACATCAGTTCCAAACCGCCTGCAACTATCGAATGGGAATAGACTCCGTGAGGTAATAAACATGAGACCTGCATATATTGTTTTTGCATTGCTGCTGCTGGCCTTTATGCTTCCCGCAGGGGAGGCCCAGGGTCAGTTTTGGAAGGAATGGTTTGGGGGAAAGGAGAAGCGCCGGTCCAGGCCTCCCGTGGATCAACCACGGAAGGACAGGGACGGAAAGGAATCCGTAGTAATAAAACGGCAGGAAATAGAATGGCCTGCCTCGAGGATTAAGACCAGGTACCGCGTCGATGTGTTACTGCCGCTTTACCTCCCGGAGCTGGTTAAGAACGACTCAGCTCTATACACAAGGGAGCGTCTTCCCGAGAAGGCTGCTGGTGCCTTCGGCTTTTATGAGGGCATTAAAATGGCCTCTGATTCCCTAAGCAGCATGGGTTACAAGTATGATATTTACATTCATGACATAACCCAGGAGAATCTCAAACCCGAAAACCTCATCCGCAGCCGCACCCTGAAAGGGTCTGATCTGATTATAGGCTTTCTGAACTCGGCTCAGATCCCTCCCATCGCTGATTTCGCAAAAGAGGAGCGGATCAATTTCATTTCTTCCCTGTCCCCTTCAGACGCTGGTGTGGAAGACAATGTATTCTTCACCATGATGCAACCCGGACTTGAATCGCATGTCAGGCACATCCGGCAGGTCATTGCAAAGAAGCACCCGGAAGCAGCGGTGCTGGTGGTATACCAACAAGCCAGTGCGGATTCCCAAACTGCAAGGTATTTTCTGGAGGATACCAGCTATACAGCCCTGGCCTGGACCAACAGGTTTCCGGCAGTTGAGCTATTGGGGCGCAGACTTGACAGCAACCGTACGAATGTGATCATTGTTCCTGTGCTGGATGTGGAGGCTGCGGAGAAATTATTGAGTTATCTCGATCAACAATTTCCCAATTATCGATTCGAAGTCTTCGGCATGCCTTCCTGGAAGTTCATGAATTCTATCAGAAAGGCTGATACCTTATCCAATATTGGCATCAATTTCACGACAGCTTACTATTTCAATCCTGGTTCTGCAGCAGTCCAACAGCTACTCAACAGGTACCGGAAGGTATTTGGTGGCCGTCCGGGCGAGATGGTGTTTATGGGCTACGAAACATTTTACTGGTACGCCCAGCTTCTCCAGCGTTATGGAACAGTATTCAACAACCGTTATGCTGATACCGCAGGAGTTTCGTTCACACCCCTCCGGATCGAATTGCAGTGGGACGATCAGGGGAAGCCACTATATAACGAGAACAAGCACCTCTATTTGTATCGCTACCAGGCGGGTTCCTATTCAGTAGAGTAAAACAGTCCATCCGAAATTCCTGATTCTGATTGTATCGCACACCAAAAGTTAATACATTAGCTTAGTTATTGACATTTATGCAATTCCAGGAAGCGAAGAGATTTATTCTGAAGAAACTCCGGAAGGAGTTGCCCAGACATCTGTCTTACCATAGCGTCGAGCACGTGAAAGATGTGTACAGGGCTGCGAAGAGCATCGGAAAGAAAGAAGGGATTTCAGCGGAGGAAATGGATCTGCTGCTGACGGCAGCGCTGTTTCACGATGCAGGCTTTCTGGTGGGACCCCGTGAGCATGAACATCAAAGCTGCGAAATCGCAAGGAAGCACCTTCCGGACTTTGGCTATCAACCGCAACAGATTGAGTCGATTTGTGGTATGATCATGGCCACAAAGATCCCGCAGACACCAAACAATCTGCTGGAACAGATCATTTGTGATGCCGACCTTGACTATCTTGGGAGGGATGATTTCTGGGAAATTGGCTACAAGCTTTTCGAGGAGCTCGCAGTCTACGGCATCATCAGTAATGAAAACGACTGGAACAAGCTTCAGATCAAATTTCTGGAAAGTCACGACTATTTTACACAAACTGCTATCCGGCTCCGCAAACAGAAGAAACTGGAGCACCTGGAACAGATAAAATCCAAAACCGTTTTAGCCTGATTATGACTCCATCACGTACAAGCATGGTCCTTCAAGACCTTGCATATGTCGTTGCCGGCATACTGATCACAGGGTTTGCCATGAAAGGATTTCTCGTGCCCAATGGTTTTCTGGACGGAGGAGTTACCGGTATCTCGCTGCTCCTTCATGAAATCAATCATTGGAACCTTGGTCTTTTGCTGGTAGCCTTCAACCTGCCTTTCATTGTGATGGGTGCCTACCAGATCAACCGGAAGTTTGCACTAAAGACGCTGGCAACGGTTATCGGCCTCGCGCTTGTGCTTCAGTTTGTAGAATATCCCCAGATCACGGATCAAAGGATACTCGCTTCCATTTTCGGGGGATTCTTCCTGGGTGTTGGCATCGGCCTTGCCATGCGGGCAGGCTGCGCTATTGACGGCATAGAGGTTTTGGCGGTTTACACCCTTCGACGCACGGGTTTCACCATGAGTGAAATAATTCTTGGGATCAATGCAGTTATCTTCTCTATTGCTGCCATCAAGTTGGGTCTTGAAATAGCCTTGTACGCGATGCTTACGTATTATATCGCCACCAGAACCATCGCCTATGTTATAGAGGGTCTGGAGGAATATACCGGTGTTACGATCATCTCAGGGCAAAGCGAAACCATCAAGGAAAAGCTCGTACTGGAAATGGGCCGCGGTATCACGGTATACAAGGGTGAAAGAGGCTTTATGAAGGACAGCTTCGAGGTAAGTCAGGACTGTGATATCGTTTTCACGGTGATTACCCGTCTGGAAGTTCGCAGGCTGAGAAATGTCATTCACCAGATCGATCCGAAAGCGTTTGTCTTCACCCATTCCATCAAGGAAGCTGCAGGCGGTGTGCTAAAGCGCAGCAGAGCGGAACATTAGGACCGGCAGAAACAGTGGTACCCCGAATCAGGAGTCGTTAAGCCCTTGTTTCTCATTTCGCTTTTACGGCTTTATAGAAAACGGAACCAGGGCCAGCAGCAAGATGATGAGCAGCGCTCAAAAGGCCTCCGCCTAAAGTGCCGCC
Organism: Bacteroidota bacterium; assembly: GCA_023409975.1. Taxonomy (GTDB): domain Bacteria; phylum Bacteroidota; class Bacteroidia; order Chitinophagales; family Chitinophagaceae; genus JAFIGV01. The sequence continues at coordinate 12,939 of JAEYQO010000009.1, forward strand.
AAAGAAACCCGGGATGATGGACTTGCAGCAAAAATCGTGTGTTACATTTTGTCCGTTAAAGTGAATTGGGATAATATCCGGCGCTTTCAGATGACACACCAGGTGTAGGCAGTAAAGCGATGCCACACCATAGTGAACTCAGGGGCTCCCGCTTGGTGGTACTTACTATCCTCCCTGTTTTTCGCTAGCCTTGCCGATCACCTTTGTGGCAGTGGCTACTATGCCCGCGATATCGGAAAGATCGGTGGGGAGGATCATCGTATTATTCACCTTTGCGAGGTTTCCGAATTCAGTGATGTATTGTTCTGCAATACGCAGATTCACGGCGTCCTTACCACCAGCTTCTATGATCGCGGAGGCGATCTCACGGATTCCTTTGGCAGTTGCCATAGCCACCGCCTCAATCTCTGCTGCACTACCATCAGCCTCATTGATCCTTTTCAGTTTTTCACCTTCAGAACGGGCGATCAGTTCGCGTTTATCACCCTCGGCTCTGTTGATCTTAGCCTGCATATCACCTTCAGATGTAGCTATCAACGCCCGCTTTTCCCGTTCCGCCCGCATTTGCTTTTCCATCGCATCCTTAATGCTTTGGGGTGGAGTAATATTTTTCACCTCGTAGCGCGTCACCTTCACGCCCCAGGAATCACTGGCTTTATCGACAGCGTCTACGATTATGCTATTGATCGTATCGCGCTCTTCAAAGGTTTTGTCCAGCTCCAGCTTACCGATAATGCTACGCATGGTGGTTTGCGCCAGTTGGATGGCTGCAAATCTGTAGTTGTCGATACCATATGACGCTTTTTGCGCGTCCATTAACTGCAGGTAAAGGACACCATCCACTTCCACAGAGATATTGTCCTTTGTGATACAGATCTGTGCGGGTACGTCGATCACCTGTTCCTTCAGGATATGTCTGTAGGCAATCTTATCCACAAAAGGAATGATTATGTGAAAGCCGGCATGCAGCGTAGCCTGATACTTTCCCAGGCGCTCCTGGATAAAGGCGGAACGCTGGGGTACGATCTTGATCGTTGTTAGAAAGATAACGAGGGCCAGGAGGGCGAGTCCAATGAGTATAATTGAAGAGGTATCCATATTCAAACTGTTTTGGGGGATTGATTAAGAGGTTCCAGGTATAGATGAATGCTGTCAAACCGGACGATCCGCAACACTTGTCCGGCGACAACAGGACTTTCACAGGATGCCTGCCAGGTGCTGCCCCGGAAGCTGACCCTGCCGTTCCCGTTGACGTCGAAATCTTCCAGTGCGGTGACGGTTTTTCCTACATATTCATTATCCAGATCTGCAGAGCGGTCGTGCCGTCGATTGGTGAAACGTTTCTTGATTTTCTTTCTGAGCAGGGCCAGACTAAGCAGGGAGGAAGCAAGGAAAATGAACAACTGCATGTTCAATCCGGGCTCAAATATCAGTAAAGCGAGCGCTGTGACCCAGGCTCCGATACCGAAGAAGATCACCACCAGACCTGGCAAAGCCAGTTCCAGCAATAGCAGACCGAGTCCAATCAGGAACCAGACCAGTTCTGCAGACATAGAGAAGTTCTCCAAAGAACAATGTTTTGGTTCTTATAAAGATATGCAATATAAATGGAAATCCTGATTAGTCGCGCGACCGGGAAAGACAGGCAGCTCCGATGGCCAGAGCTAACAGTCCGGCGCCTGCGGCTACCAGACCCCTATTCATCTGCATCCAGAGCGTACAGCTCTTGTTGGTAGCAATATCACCGAAGTTGCCGTAGGCGCCCTGGTCGCCTGGTACTGGTTCCCAGACATTGTGATTCCTGTCCGGATCAGCTGGTTCATTCGTCTGCTGACCCTCAATTCCATTTCTGGAAAGCACCCAGTCTGCAAACCAGGGGGCAATCTTGTTACCGATAATGGCCTGAAAGGTGGGATAGCCCACCCAGACACTCCTTCTGTTATGAGCTGCAGCGAATACGATGGCACGGGCTGCCACTTCTGGTTGATAAACCTTTCCCATGGGCCGTGGCTTATTGGGGAGACGACTCAGCACCCAATTGAATTGCGGGGTGTTTAATGCCGGCAACTGTACCATGCAGGTCTTAATCTGGCTCTTGTCATGCATGAGCTCCGTGCGCAGGGAATCATAGAATCCCTCAATAGCGTGTTTTGCGCCACAATAGGCTGATTGAAGGGGTATGCCGCGATAGGCGAGGGCAGACCCTACAAAGACGATAGAACCTCTGTTACGGGGTATCATACGTTTGAGGGCCGATCGGGTGCCATACACCTGTCCCAGGTAAGTTACCTCGGTAACCCTCCTGAACTCATCGGGTTCAATTTCTTTGAACGGAGCAAATACACTGTTCATGGCATTGTTGACCCATACTTCAATGGGACCCAGCTCCTGCTCAATACGCTGCGCTGCGTCTTCTACCGCTGCAGCATCAGCCACATCACAACTGATGCTCAATGCAGTGCCGCCGTGTTGTTCCACTTCCTTTCGGGTTGCTTCGAGTTGTTCCCAGTCGCGGGCCAGCAGGGCGATCTTTGCACCTTGTTTGGCAAACTCCCAGGCAGTGGCCCTGCCGACCCCGGCGGAGGCACCAGTGATCACTACTACTTTATCGCGAAATTGTTCAGTATGCTTCATGGCGATAGAATTCGAATGACCAGTCTGGTACAAAAACAGTTCCAGTTGCCTTTAGGAGCTGATAGTGGGCAGTGTGGGGTGGAAACGAAAGCAGGACAGTTCCCTAAGCTCCCAGGGCTACATCGAGGACCATCATTACGAGGAAGCCGCCAATGAATCCTAATACAGCCAGATCGGTGTATTTGTCACGCTGGGTTTCGGGGATGACTTCCTCCACGACGACGTAGATCATAGCACCGGCAGCGAATGCCAGGGCAAAAGGAAGAAGGGGTTGGATGTAAAGTACTGCGAGGGCACCGATGACGCCGGCGACGGGTTCTACAATGGCGGAGAGCTGACCGTACCAGAAGCTCTTAAGCCGACTGACACCCTGCCGGCGCAAGGGCATGGAAACGGCGATGCCCTCCGGGAAATTCTGAATGCCAATTCCAAAGGCCAGGACCACAGCACCCGCAATCGAAGCATCAGGCATACCTGCTGCAGCGGCACCAAACATCACTCCCACAGCCAGTCCCTCGGGGATATTGTGTAGTGTGATGGCCAGAATGAGCAAAGTGGTGCGGTGCCATTGGGTTTTTACACCTTCCTTTTCTTCAATGCCAAAGTTAATATGCAGGTGTGGTGTAAACCGGTCGAGGACAAAGAGGAACATAGCGCCCAGGAAGAATCCTACCGCCGCAGGCATCCAGGGCATAGAAGGGTAGAGACGTTCCGACATTTCAATGGCCGGATTCAACAGGCTCCAGAAACTGGCGGCGATCATCACGCCTCCTGTAAATCCCAGCATCGCGTCCAGTGCGCCCCGGTGCAGGGACTTGAAGAAAAACACGAGGGCGGCCCCGGAGGCCGTTAGCAACCAGGTAAATGTCGTGGCCAGCAAAGCACTCCAGACCGGGCCTATTCGGGTGAAAAACTCAGATAGTTCTTGCATGACTTTGCCTTTCGCGGAAGTTTAGGCAAATCTAAAGAAAAGTTTAGTAGTCAGGCCTTAGGCAGTGGTTAGTCGTTAGTCGCTAGTCGTTAGAGTAATAACCGAGAGTTCCGTGGTTCGTGAATAAACCAAACGGACCCGGCCTGCCTTTGTGAGTTGTGGGT
>JAEYQO010000016.1 GCA_023409975.1 Bacteroidota bacterium
CCCACAACCCACCTTTCAATCCTCACCCCATAATGGGGAACATGCCAATAAGCTCTGCATTAAGTATTGATTATCATTTCCTTACAATTTCCTTATAATAATTTTTAGAAGGTCGGGGGTACCTTTGCTATCTACCTATCCAAAACTGACCTTATGACCAAAACTTCTAAGAAATTAGCGGCCCTAACTATGGCCATGATGCTCGGAACAGCCTCTTTCGCAAACCTTCATTTCACCGGAATTGAGGATAATCAGCTACAAATTGTGGTGACCGGCCTGCCCTTCGAAATCAAGCACCAGGCTCCAGTTGTAACGCAGATCCTGCCGATCCCGAAAGTTCAGGAGGTATTGAATTTTGCAGATGAGCGCGTACCCATCGAAAGGCCTTCGGTACAGGATCGCCTGAATGATGAGCTTAAACACAATTTCAATGACAGGCTGAGCACAGAGTTTATCCTGAAGATGGCCAATCGCTGGTTGCCGGTAATCGAACCCATCCTTGCAGAACATGGTGTGCCAAATGACTTTAAATATCTGTGTATCGCAGAAAGCGCCCTCCAGAATAAGGTCTCTCCCGTAGGAGCCGCCGGTTTCTGGCAGTTCATGCCCTATACGGCGCCTGAGTTCGGACTCGAGATCAATAAAGAGGTGGATGAGCGCTATAATGTTCAGAAGAGCACTGAAGCAGCCGCAAAATACCTGAAGAGCGCCTATAAGCGTTTCGGTTCCTGGACCGCCGCCGCAGCCTCATATAATATGGGTCAGGGCGGACTGAGCAAGCAGCAGCGCCTGCAGGGTACGAATGATTACTTCAGCCTGTTACTGCCCAGCGAGACAATGCAGTATGTGTACCGCATCCTCTCTTTCAAACTCCTGATCGGTTCTCCTGAAACTTTTAATATCGATGTTGCCGGTCTGGACGTTTTCAATCCGCTACCCACCCGCACCGTTGCCGTTACAAAAAGCATCAGCAATCTCGCTGAGTTCGCCAAACAAAACGGAACTAATTTTGATACCCTGAAAGAATTAAACCCCTGGTTGCGTGATCGTAAGCTGACCGTTAAAGAAGGTAAGAGTTACACATTCGCCCTGCCCTGGCAGGACGTTAGCAACGAGCAGGTTGCTAGTCTCTAGTGGTTGATAGTTGATAGTTATAGGGAATTACAGAAGCTGATTTGCATGAACGATTTGATGTAGAGACGTAAGCTTCCCAGATAGAATGAATATAAGTTCAGCGCCCCACCGGGCGCTGAATTTTTTTTGCACTGACCTATTTCAAACGGTGCAGCAGTAACAGGGTTAATAACAAGCTGATTGCGACGGAAAATGAAATACATTAAATTCGATCACTCAAACCAGTTATATGAAACACCTGCTACTCATCGCACTTATATTGGTCTCTTCGAGTGTATTCGGTCAGCATTCTATGCTCTCTCTGTATGGTACTACGCTACACGAGATAAAAGGCACAGATTACCTAGTCGTTACGATTAATAGAATGGAAAAGAGTAAGGAAAGCAAAAAGGAACTTCTGTTTGTCAATACACGAACCGGAGAGCATCAAATGGTAGAGTTTCCTGGTGATAGTTGGAGCTTTATGGATGAAATTGTGCAGGTTCGTATCGATAGTTTGGGAATTAGCTATGTGTTGGTCACAGCCAAAACGAAAGACCTGGATGGCAAAAAAGGATTGGGGTTCGGTGATCCGGAACAGCTTTTCATATTATCTACAGATGGAACCCAGCGTACCAAACTTACCGCGGATAGCTTTTATGTAAAATCCTGGGTTGTCAAAGAGGAGACCCGAACCATTGCAGTGTATGGCTATTACGATACCAATAATAACAGGAAAAATGACAAAGGTGATCAGTCGGTCATCGAGATCTATGATCTTAAGTCATTGAAGCTTATCAATTCTGTAAAAGCATTCTAGATTTGAAAGTGTTGGGATACCCTATGAAGCGCCTGAGTTCCCTTTTTACTGTTATGCTCCTGAGCTGCTCTGCTCAGGGATTCGGGATCTATAGCCTTTTCGATCGCTTTCTGGCGCTCAAAGACAGCAATTATATCGTGGCCGATGTAAGCTACGTCAATGATCTCGGAGAGAGAAAGCTCCGGCTGCTCTTTATCAATACAGAATCGCAATCCGCACAAAAGGTTGATTTCCCGGGAATCAGCTGGATGAGGGAATTTCATCAAATCCGAATTAACGAACTCGGCATAAATGCGCTCATCGTGTCGGCAAGTTTATCCGAAAGCAGTACGGGCGGACCCGCACCCGCTGAACAGGACCAGATTTGGATCGTTTCCTTAAATGGTCAGCAACGCACCCTCCTCACCGACCCAGGTTTCTATGCCGGATCATGGATGGTGAACCAGCATGTGGGAACGCTTGTGGTGCATGGATACTATGATTTGAATAGCAACCGCAAAAGAGATAAAGCTGACAGAGAGGTACTTCAGATTTATGATCTGAAGACATTGAAACTGATCCATCGGGTAGAGGGATTTTAAGCAATGCCATAAAAGGTCGATGAAAAAACAACCTGTCCGTTAACAGGTAGCGAAGTCTGGCAGCCACCGGGCCTTTTATTATCACGAATCCGGAGGGATGGACTTTTTATGTTTCGGAGGCTTTAGTTCTTCCTGTAGTGCAAGGTAAAGAGAATAACACATAGCTACCATAATGATCGAAAATGGCAAAGCGGCTATTATCGAGGCCGTCTGCAATCCCTGCAGTCCACCACTAATCAGCAGAATCGCCGCTACTGAGGACTGGAGTATTCCCCAGGTCAGTTTCACTTTTGTGGGCGGGTTCTGAACGCCTTTCGACGAGAGCATACCCAAAACAAAAGTGGCTGAGTCTGCCGAAGTGATAAAGAACGTAATGATGAGTAAAGTGGCGATAATGGCGAGTATGCTTCCGGCGGGTAGTTGCTGCAGGGTGTTGAACAATGCAGAGGTCACATCCGTCTGAGCCAGTTCTGCTATTTTACCATTGTGAAATAGTTCCAGGTTGAGTGCGGTTCCCCCGAATACTGAAAACCAGAGAAATCCAAACAGCGTGGGCGCCATCAATACCCCCAGAACAAACTCCCGGATCGTTCGTCCCTTAGAGACTCTGGCGATGAACATACCTACAAAAGGAGCCCAGGCAATCCACCATGCCCAGTAGAATAAGGTCCAGCTCTTGATCCAGGCTCCCTGACTGAAAGGCGTGAGTGTCAGGCTCATCTGTACGAGATTCTGCAGATAGCTGCCAATAGTTGTGGTTAGTACGTCGAAAATAAAGGATGTGGGACCTGCAAACAACACAAAAACAAGCAGCACAGCCGCAACACCAAGGTTGACATTGCTTAGTATCCGGATTCCCTTATCCAGACCAGTAGTGGCAGAAATGAGGTACAGTACCGTCACAATACCGATGATCGTCAGTTGTGTTCCTGGTCCGATTGTCAGACCCGTCAGATGGTTCAGACCTCCATTGATCTGCAGAGTTCCCAATCCCAGCGAAGTGGCCACACCAAATACTGTAGCAATAATCGCCAGGATATCGATCGTCTTTCCAAGCGGACCCTTCACCCGGTCCCCGAGGAGCGGATAGAACACACTGCTGATCAGGCCGGACTGTTTCTTCCGGAACGTGAAATAGGCAATCGTCAGACCAATGACAGTGTAAATGGCCCAGGCGTGAAGTCCCCAATGGAAGAAGGAATATCGCATCGCAAGTCTGGCCGCAACAGCCGTCTGAGGAGCTGCGCTTTCAGGCGGATTCATGTAATGACTAAGTGGCTCTGCAGTACCCCAGAATACCAGGCCGATTCCCATTCCAGCGCTGAATAGCATAGCAAACCAGCTCCGGTTGGAATAAGTAGGCTCATCATCATCTGCACCGAGTTTGATATTCCCGAAACGACTGAAAGCCAACACCACAGCAAACACCAGAAAGCCAAAAGTGGCCAGCATATAGAACCAGCCGAATTTTTCTGTGGTGAGGTTCAGGATACGTTCAGAAGATTCCGCCAGCCCTTCAGGTGAAAATCCACCCCAGATCACGAATATCACAATGATCGTTGCAGCGATGATAAAAACCAGATTTTTCATAGGAAAATGAGGCGTCACCCGATTTTGCAGGACAGGTAAAAGATGTCATCAGGCTCAACAGCAAATGCTCAATAAAACAATGCCTTGAAAAATTAGCGGAAATCCTTGAAACTCGGCCAGAAGTTGGTAATTGCTTTTGCAACCTTTGGAGGATTATGGAATTCTGTTTGGCTTGCGTCTTAACACCAGCATTCGATAGAGCTACTTATGAAAAAGCGAATGATGACGTTACTGTTGATCCTTGCCGGCATCGCTGGGTACTGTCAGGATTCCAGTCTGTGGTTCAGAACCGAAAGTGAAAACACGGAGGTAGTTGGTTACAAAGACCAGAGCGGAACCTTGAGGATCGGACAGCGGTTGAGCTATCTGACGCGGGCACACCACTTCGAGAATGTGATTGCCACAGCCGATAGCGGTAGTTACCAGTTCTATTACTTATTGAAATCAGGGAGGATCTTTGGAAAGGATAGCGTTTATGGATTGGAGGGTTCAGTGGATTGTGAACGGGAAGGTTTTGTCAGAGCGATGAATAGAAAAGGCGAAGGTTTAGGACTGTTCAACCGTTTGGGCAAACTCGTTGTGCCTATGGAATACAACCACCTTTCGCCAGTAACCAATGGAATGGTCATCGCGCTGAAGGGTGCAGAGAAACATTATTGGGATAAGGATGACCATTCCGGCTGCAATCACTATTCCTGGAAAGGTGGATGTGATCTTTTGATCGATACAGCAAACAGAATTCTCATCGACAGTTTTTTTGATGGTTATGATCTGAACCTTCATACCCTGAAGATCTCAGACGCTCCGGATCCCGACACCATCAGGAGAAATTACAAGGCTATGAATGGGAGCTACTATTCATTTGTTGTATCGGAGAAAGAGTTTCTCCAGTGGTTTATGAACAATTTGCTTCCAGATCTTTCCCGCGAACGATTGGCAGCAGCCCTGTATGAGGAGTTTCAGTGGTGGGATTCTGTAGCAGGCTGGCTGGCCATTCCCGGAGATCAGGTGCCCGATGACATCTATAAGCAGATCCTGAGCCAGCTTGGAATTTGTCAGAAGGATAATAGCGTCTGCGAAATCTCCAGAGACATCTACTTGGTAGGTCGTGAAAGGGACAACTACCAGGAATATATCGACAACTGTGGTGAATTGAAGGAATTACAGTACCCTATTTTCGGAGTAAATATCGAGACTGGGGCGGAAGACATCACCTTTCGCAGCCATTTCCAATTTCTTCGAACGGACTATGGGTATAAGCTGGTTACTGTATCAATCAGGGAGATTTTGTGAAACATTCAATTTTTACCATCCATGCACAAATTCTCTTTGTTTTTTCTTGTCCGCTTACTACTATCTTGTTCCAGGGAAGAGTATAGTCTCCCTGTCGAGCCACGGGATTTTTTCGTCAATCTGGATACAACAGAGAGGAAGCTACTTGGAAAATGGTGGCTGAAAAAGGCGACGGACTCCACTTTTGCGGACTATCCCTACGAACATGTGTGGGTGGATGTCTATACTGGTTACACTGCTACCACTATAGAATTTCGTCGAAAACTGTTTGACCCCTACAATGTAGGTGAGGATAAATTAGGCTTCGAAAAATGCTATTTCTGGAGCCCACCTGGTCTGGAAGTAGGTTTGATGCCCGTTAAGACAATTTCCTGGGAGCATGATTCGGTTACTAAGAAATTGGTAGTAGGGGTTGATACACTTCAGATCAGACGTTTAACAGACAGCTAATCAGTCATTTCTATGATTCATCGGGTTCCATTCGATCCATTTGTTTGGGAAAGGGTTTGGGTTTGGTATTTTGAACGATAGCTACAAACGATCTATAAAAGAGTGAGTGTTATCTTTTTTGATGAGAACCGACCAACGATTTTCCACTCCTTTTCAATGAGTCGATCAGAGGAACACTGAATATTGCAATGCTGAGACTATTGTATTATCCTTGTACTGCTATGAAAATAACCGTGTCCTTATTAACTGCCATCTTGCTTTGCCTTACAAGCCAGGCACAACAAATGAACTGGTCCTGGATAAATGATGCATCAGGCAACGGGGATCACCGGGTTTATTGTCCTGTCGTAGATAAGAACTTTAATGTCTATGTCACAGGTACATTTTCAGGTACAACGATGACAATCGGCACTGTGTCACTTACCAATGTGGGACAATCTGGGACAACCGATGTTTATCTTGCGAAATATGATAGTGTAGGGAATCTTATCTGGGCAAAAAGTGCTGGAGGTCCTTTTGTGGATGTGGCGAGTGATGTAGCTGTAGATGATGCTGGAAACGTTCTAATAACAGGTCATTTTTCCGGTTCCGTAAACTTTGGATCTGATACCCTTGTAAGTTCAGGCAGCGTGGACCTGTTCATCGTGAAATACGATCCTGCAGGAAATGTGATGTGGGCTAAGAAAGCTGGGGGGACAGGCGGAAACACTTGGGGACGTGCTATCGTTGCAGACACTGTCGGTAATATTTACCTGACAGGACATTTTAACAGTCCTTCAATTGAAGTAGGGCCTGACATGCTCAATAACCCTGGCGTGTTTGTTGCTAAATATGACCCTTCTGGCAATGTGTTGTGGACGAATAATGCAGTAGGTAATGCCTTAGACATCAGCAATGATATCGCTGTAGACGGCAGTGGAAATGTATATTGCGCAGGTACATTCGTCTATTCTATAAGCTTTGGCGCTGTAAACCTACAGTCTCAAGGATCTGACGACGCTTTTATTGTTAAGTTCGATAATATGGGATCCGCAGTCTGGGCTCAGAGAGCTGGGGGTGTAGAGGACGATCAATGTAATGGACTCGCGCTTGATAATACGGGCAATTTATACGTCATCGGTCGGTACGCAAGCAGCCAGATGTTTTTTGGAGGTTATGTATTACCGAATTCCGGGGCTCCAAACACGGGCGATGTTTTTGTTGCAAAGTTCACGTCGGCAGGTGCTTTTATATGGGCAAGAGGTCATGGCAGTAGCTCCGATGACATTGGACGGCATATAGTTGTTGACGCCGCTGGTAACACCTGGATATCGGGCGAAATGGGTGATTATATACTGTGGCCATTTTCCTTGCCCAATCATGGCTGGAGTGATGTTTATTTCGCTTTTCTAGATCCTAATGGTACAATACAATGGGCCGAAAGTGTTGGTGGTAATAATTTGGAGGTAAATGGAGGAATAGCACTTGACAAATTTGATAATCCTTATGTGTCCGGAAGCTTCCAGTCTAGTATTATAGCATTTGACACAGTATCAATCTCGAAAAATGGCGTAAGTGATATTTTTATCGCAAAGTATCACAGTTGTATGGTACCACCGTCACCTAACATTATTCAGTCGGGAAACATTCTGACCACCAGTACCGCATTCACTTCTTATCAGTGGTATTTTGAATTTAATCCTATACCTGGTGCAAACAGCCAAAGCTATACTGCCAGCGTGAGCGGCGACTACCAGGTGGCTGTTTCCGATGAGAATTGGTGTTTTAATATTTCTAGCCCTATTGGTGTAATTGTGGGGATAGATGAGCTGAACGGTAAATCGGGTCTCACCGTTTACCCTAATCCTGCGGATGATCTGCTGTACGTGGTGTTTAACAGCATACAGGAAGGCCCGGTTGATTTATATGATCAATTGGGGCGGCGGGTGCTGCATGCTACACTGGTCGAAGGCAAAGCGCAGTTAAATATGCAGAGCCTGGCAGCTGGAGTGTATTTTCTTATAGCGGGTCAGTATCAACCAGTTAAGGTGATTAAAGAGTAAATTTCATGGTTTTATGCCCAGACACCTAACCTGTCATCTCGGTTTTGCACTGTTACTATTAGTAGCCTGCACCTCCTGCAAGTTGGGCAGATTTGTATTCTACAATTTTGCGGATATCAGAGACCATAAAAAGTTTCCCTCAAGACCTTTGGTGAGCCCTGATGAAAAGTTCCGCTTCGCAACCACTGATAGCGGCAGATACCCGAAGTCGATCGTAATGGGTGGAAAGGACACGGTAGCCTTCGATACCTTCCTGGACCAGAATAATACTGTCGCTTTCCTGATCATCAGAAATGATACGATCCAGTACGAAAGATATTTTGACGGGTACAACGCCGCGAGCATCGTCCCCTCTTTCTCGATGGCAAAATCCATAACCTCGATACTCATTGGTTGCGCCATTGACGACGGCCTGATAGCATCCGTTGATGAACCGGTCACCCGTTTTATTCCCGAACTAAAGGATAACGGTTTTGACGGGGTGACCATCAAGCACCTCCTACAAATGACTTCCGCTTTGGATTTCAACGAAAGTTATTTCAATCCCTTTGGAGAAGCGGCGTCCTTCTACTATGGCCGAAATCTTAGGAAGGAAGTAGATAGGCTGGGGTTAAAAGGAGCCCCCGGACAAAACTTTGAATATGTCAGTGGTAATACCCAACTCCTGGGTATGGTGCTGGAAGCCGCACTGAAGGGTACTACGATTACCAGTTATTTTCAGGAGAAGCTATGGACACCTCTAGGTATGGAGTTTGACGGTTCCTGGAGTATTGATAAGCAGAAGGACGGTGTCGAAAAAACCTTTTGCTGTTTAAATGCAAGGGCCAGAGATTTTGCCAAAATTGGCCGGCTCTATCTCAATAAAGGGAACTGGAATGGCAGACAAATTGTTTCCAGGGAATGGGTGGAAGAATCGACCAAGGTTGATGGAAGCGAAGGAAGCAGCAATTTTTATCAATACCAGTGGTGGCTACCCTCCACTACAGGCGATTTCATGGCCCAGGGTATTCTCGGACAGTACATTTACGTCAATCCTTCAGATAACCTCGTAATAGTTCGTCTCGGAAGAAATCGCGGTAGCGTCGAATGGAGGGAGGTGTTTCAGATCATCGCGAGTCGTTAACCAGGGGTCTGGTTCCGCACAGGTTTTTACGCCTGATTAAGCTATGGGATCAACGACCTGAACTCCAGACCATCCCATTTTTGGTGTCCATCTTATTCAGTTTTCCCTCCCCATGCAATCTGCTGAGCGTGCTCTCTGCTTCCTGACGCCCGACACCCGAAAGTTCAGCGTATTCGCGGGAAGTAAGGGTGGGGTAATGACGGAACAATGATTCCCAGTCCCTGGCATAGGGCTCTTTTGCAGCATCCGGTGCCAGTCTCAAAATCGCCTGCTCATAAAACTCGTAGGACCTGGCGCCGTAAACCTTCTCCTGCTTTCCTGAATTGTCCGTAAAAAATATGGTCGGGAATCCTCTCACACCCAGTTCACGAGCCAACGCCAGATCCATTTCAAATAACTCCTTCGCACCCTGGTCGTAGTCACGTTTCAGTTTTTCCGTATCCAGATCTGAACGTCTCGCGGCCAGCTCCATCCATTCCCACCGGGTAATGTTCCGCTTCTGCAGGAACAGTAGTTCCCTGACTGCTCTTAGGAACATTACAGCCTTATCCTTATCCTGTAGTTGCGCAGCTTTGAAGGCAATAGAGGGTGGGAAGGAAGAAGGCAGTGGATCTTCCAGCCAGACATCCCCGTCAATGGGCATATCGTAGTGCGCACTCACCTCATCCCAGTGTTGAGCGACATCAGCCGGCTTACTAATACCGCCGCTATTATAGCTCCAGTCCGGAAGCAGTCCCCCCATGCGATAGTCAAACTCCAGCGTCCTGCCGTACTCCTGCTTGAGCCTGCGGAGCTGTGGTTCGATTCCCCAGCAGGAGGAACAGATAGGGTCAGTAAAATAGATCACTCGTATTGCTTTGGTTTCCGGAGTCGCTGCCGTGTTCTTATCAATCGATTCTTTTCCAGGTAGCGCACAAAGTCCTGTTTCAATGTCACAAAGAAGCGGGTTCGTGTTTTTCGATTCCATAAGAAGTGATTTTGTTCATGCTGCGCCTCAATTGGAATGAAGCACAAGGGTGAAAGTATAATTCCTGAACGACTCAGGATACCTTGCTTTTCTTCAGGTACTGGTCGAGGGAATATCTGCCACTACCGGTGAAAAACAAAACGATATAGAATAAAAGGTAGAGTATTGATTTTTCCTGTTTGGCGAAGGGGTCCGCACCATGAATATAAAAGGCAGCGACTGCCATCGTAATGGCCAGTGCGGCTGCTGCATACCGCGTCGCAAGTCCACCCAGCAGGAACAGTGATCCCAGAACCTCGGTCAGGACCGCCAGAACCAGGGAAACAGTTCCGCTCATACCCATCACAGAAGGAAAGCTGATAGGTTCGCCCGAAAACAACTGCATTAGTTTGGGTATCCCATGAGTCAGCATCAACGCTGCAATACCCACCCTCCCGATCAGCAATGCCAGATCAGTGCGTGTCGTAGTATTCTGTTGGATCATAAACGCTTGGTTATTGCGAATCCGGTTCCGGAATCACTTGTAGCAAAATTAGCGTATGTACACCTAATAGCTGATTGATTTGGTTAATACGCCTATTTGATTGCCGGGACTTTTCCCATGAAGAAGGAGATGTTTTCGGGACTGGAGTGTCTGCATGTGTATCAGTTTAAGCAGCTTATCAGTAATTTCGAAGTGTCCATGATGCATCAGAAACTGGTATCAACAGCAGGGAAGGACCTGCAGGCAGGAGGAAAGGTCCTGATCATGCTTCACGGCAGGGGTGGATCTGCAGCTGATATTCTTACTCTAGCAGAGCATTTGAAGGTGGAGGATTTTACCCTTCTGGCGCCGCAGGCTACACAAAACACCTGGTATCCGCACTCCTTTCTGGCACCACCGGCTCAGAATGAACCCTGGCTCTCTTCAGCACTCCAATTGCTGAACGAACTGCTGGAGGATGTACTAAGTCAGGGAATTCCCGCTGAACATGTGTACTTCCTCGGTTTCTCACAAGGTGCCTGTCTCACGCTCGAGTTCGTCACCCGGAATGCACAGAAATTCGGTGGGGTAGTAGCCTTCACCGGTGGTCTGATCGGTGACAGGATCTATCCGGAGCGCTACAAAGGGGATTTTGAAGGAACTCACGTGTTTATCGGCACCAGCGACCCAGATTTCCATGTGCCGGTCGGGCGCGTCCGCGAAACCACCAGCTTACTGGAAAGCAGGAACGCCTCCGTCCTGACAAAGGTTTATCCCGGCATGGGACATACGATCAGCGCCGAAGAGATCGAGTGGGCGAACAAATGGGTCTTCAAGCCTGGCGAAGGCTGACTTCAGGCGCTTTCGACAAGTGTTTATCTAATTTAATGTCAAAAACCAGTCTACTTGGAATTTGTTCTGATCCCCCTCGTAGCGTTCATCGTAGCGATCCTCACCTTCTTTTCCGGGTTTGGTCTGGGGACCATCCTCACGCCGGTATTCATGATCTTCTTTCCGGTGGAGCTGTCGATCGGACTAACGGGAATCGTCCACTTCTTCAATAATATTTTCAAGCTGGCGCTGGTTGGACGTAGTGCAAACAAGGATGTACTGCTGCGTTTCGGACTCCCCGCGGTGATAGCCGCAATGGCCGGTGCCTGGCTGTTACTGCATATTCCGGATGCCAGACCATTATTCAGCTATATAGCCTTCGGCAGGGAGATCGTGGTGTATCCGGTTAAGTTTATCATCTCCATCCTGTTGCTGTTCTTTGCCATCCTCGAATTCATTCCCTTTCTGAACAAGGTAGCCTTTGAAAAGAAACACCTCCCTGTTGGAGGTTTCCTGAGTGGCTTCTTTGGAGGTCTCTCCGGAAACCAGGGCGCATTGCGGAGTGCATTTCTCATACGTACCGGCCTCCCGAAGGAGGTCTTCATTGCAACCACTGTGGTGATTTCCTGCTTTGTTGATTTCACAAGGCTTTCTGTCTATGCAACCAGAATGTCGCTGTCGGACGTGAATGCCAATCTCCCGCTCGTCATAACAGCCACCCTTGCGGCTATCCTCGGCGCTTTTATAGGTAATAAGCTTTTGAAGAAAGTAACGCTAAAGTTCGTTCAGACAGTCGTCGCGCTCATGCTGATCGTCCTGGCACTGGCTCTTGGGACGGGTATTATTTAAGGGAATAGCGTCCGTACTCCTCGCGACTAAGGTCTGACCCCACACTACGAACGGACTGCTGACTGTTATCGGCTGACCGCTGCCTGCCGTATTTATACCCCATCTTGTCGTTATTACACAGTGTCTTTACTCAGAAAGCGTTGGAGCTTTGTGGTATCAAACTCACTATTAAATCAGAAAACAATGAAAAAGACAAGAATCACCTTCTGGATAGCCACCATCTTCATTTTTTTGTTTGAGGGTATGATGCCCATCGGCACATTGATTTTTGCTCCAGAGTATGCCAACGCGGGCACCAAACCCCTGGGCTACCCCGACTATTTCGCCATCATGCTGATCTTCTGCAAATTCCTGGGTTCCCTGGCCATCCTGCTGCCTTTCGTGCCAGCAAAACTCAGGGAATGGGCCTATGCCGGTCTGACCTTCAACCTGGTATTCGCCACGCTCAGCCATGCCATTGTCGACGGCATCCCCAGCTATGTGATCATGCCTATGGTTGTCCTGGTAGTCCTTGGCCTGTCGTACTTCACCGGCAATAGCCTGCGGAAAGCCCACAGCAAAGAAGCTGCGGGAGCGGGATTGGTAACCAGCCTGAGCTAAAAGACCAGTCCGAACCACGAAACGATGTATTATACCAATGGCAAAGACAGACTATAAGACCATCGACCAGTACCATCAGTCATTCGAAGGAGAGGTACTGGATCGGATGAAGTCCATCCGCAGACTCATTCACGAGACCGTGCCGGAAGTGCAGGAGACCATCAGTTACCAGATCCCCTGCTTCAAATACCATGGCTACCTGATCTACTACTGCGCATTTGCGAAGCATATCACGCTCTCCAATCCTTTCAGTGAAGCGTTTCTGGAGCATTTCCGGGAAGAACTGAAAGGGTTCAAGGTCAGCAGGGCTGCGATACAGTTGCCCCACAATCAGCCCTTACCCGAAGCTCTTATCCGAAGGATAATCAGTTTCCGGAGACGAGAGAATGAGGAGCGACAGGCTTTGGCCGGGTCTGCTTCGAAATGATTTCCTGACCAAAGTCCAGGCTTTGGGCAGCTTGATTAAACCGAACTGAAAAGTTCTTAAATGGTAACACAGATTATGACAGGGAAACAATTACCAATCCTACACAATGTTGGCATCGTGGTGGAGTCACTGGACGATGCGATTGAATTTTTTACGGTCATCGGGTTGAGCCTCGAATGGCGCGGGATGGTGGAAGGTAGCTGGGCGGGACGGGTAACAGGTCTGGGTGATCAGAAAGTCGAGGTGGCGATGATGGCGACACCGGATGGTCACAACCGCCTGGAGTTCTCCCGGTTCCTGGAGCCTGCAGTCGTCGTCGACAACAGAACCGCACCGGTGAATGCCCTGGGATACCTCCGGGTCATGTTCACGGTCGGGAACCTCGATGAACTTCTGGAGCGCCTGTCAGGATACGGAGCCGAGCTGGTGGGCGAAGTGGTAACTTATGAAAACCTGTACCGCCTGTGTTATATTCGTGGGGTCGAAGGCATCCTGATCGGACTCGCAGAGGAGATAGGGGCCTAAAGCTGCCGGCAGGTGTTCATCCCCTAAATTCACTAATTACTAATCACTAACCACTAGTCACTAGATACTAACGACTAACCCACATGTCAAAGACAAAACACCTGATACCACGACTGCTTGTATTCTTGATGTTCATTTTCGCTTCTTGTGGATCCTCTGATGAGGGTAGGGTGGAGGAAGCTGCAGTACCACCGGAAAGCGTCCGTTTCTTATGGCGGGAGGAGCGGTATGATGAGACCCTGCAGGATACGTTTAATACGATTGTCATCAATGATACCCTCAGCAGATCACTCTCAGATCCGAAACGTGCTGCACTGGGGTTTGTGGCAACCTTCGTGGGGAGTGAGTGTTACTGGGACGGAGCGATGGCAGTGGATCGCAGCAACCTGCAGTGTAAGGTGCTGACAGCACTGGATCTCGGTTATCAATGCTCAGAAACACATCTGGGGTTTTTGAGAAACTGGTTCAGGAACGACAGCAGCTCCCTGAAACAACTCGAGACTTGTCCCACCATACCTTATACCGCCACAGTCCAGAGCAGTTTTGACTATATCAACCTTACTATCTGGGCTGATACTATCGAAGTAACATCCGGCATCAGCGGCATGAATATGCGAGCAGGGGAGCACTGGTCCTGGCGGGAAATTGACTGGTTTAAAATAAATGGGAACACTATCAGTCATGTGGGTAGCGAGCGCACGGAGACGGCACATACCAAAGGGACTGAGGTGTCGGACTAAGGTTACGAGAGACGGCGACGGGAAATAGACTTACGGATGCGCGATATCACAAATGGGACCGGACTGCGAGTGGAGCAACTTGGGGCAGGATGTTTGGAGTCGTTAGAGATTCGGAGAAGATTGAGGAAATGTTTGCCGTATTGATCAATAGCCTTTATTTTTGCGTTCGCTCCTGAGGGGGCGTTCGGAGGTCCGGTAGCTCAGCTGGATAGAGCATCAGCCTTCTAAGCTGAGGGTCATTGG
>JAEYQO010000094.1 GCA_023409975.1 Bacteroidota bacterium
TTCTTAAGGATGGAGAGCATCAGGTGTTCGGTTTCTACAGAAGGACTTTTCAGCGCTTTGGCTTCGAGAACCGTTATCCTGATCACTTTTTCTGCCTGTTTGGTCAGGGGGAGGCTGTTTATATTCGCGAGAGGCCGATTGCCTTTATCCTTGATCGCTTGTTCAAGCTCTTTTCGGAGGTCAAAAAGGTCAACATGCATGCTCTGAAGCACCCGTACCGCAATGCCGTCACCTTCACGGATCAGCCCCAGTAACAGGTGTTCTGTTCCTATGAAATCATTTCCGAGCCGGAGGGCTTCTTCGCGACTGTAGGAGATAATCTCTTTGACTTTTGGTGAGAAGTTAGAATCCATTATTCCGTTTCCTTGTTTAGTATTAAAGTTATCAAATCACAGGGTCGTTCTTTATTGCAGTTGGTTATATCGGTATCAGAACCTTTATCGTTGCTGTGCTGTCAATTAAAGTTACAAAAGAAAGCATTCGCGGAACTTGTGGTATTTTTAAAGCCGATAAGTTAACAACAACCAAGTCGCCATCTGCTAACATGGAATTCAAAATTGATACCAAACCTGGTTACACCATCATTACACCGGTTTCTAACGTGATAGATGCTAATTTGACAGAGGCTATTCGCCAGAAGTGGAAAGAACTGCTGGACAGCGGCAGCCAGAACCTGATTATTGATATGCAGAATTTCATTAGTGCGGAAGAAGCAGGTATCAGAAATCTGGAAGCATTACATCTTTCTTTTTATGAGACCAACCATTCGCTGGTATTTACAGAGTTTCAGGAAGAAGTAGCGACAGCAATGAAAGCAACCGGTGCAGATGAAAGGCTGAATATGGCGCCGACGCTTGCAGAAGCAGTAGATATCGTAAGCATGGAGATACTGGAACGTGATTTATTCAATGAAGAATCTTAGAGGGCAACAGGCTTCGCTCATTTCAGAAATTACATGAAGGTTACGATACTCGGAAATAATTCAGCGCTCCCGGCTTTTGGCCGGCACCCTACCGCACAGGGAGTCTCAGTGTATGGTGAAGTTGTGTTGTTTGACTGCGGTGAAGGGACGCAGGTACAGATGCAGCGGTTTGGACTGAAGTGGCGTCGACTCCAGCATATTTTTATCAGCCATCTCCATGGGGATCACTACTTCGGCCTGCCGGGGTTGATCAATAGCATGAGTCTTCTGGGGCGAACATTACCACTACATGTATACGCGCCTGCGCCTTTAGAGGGTTTGCTTCAGCAAATACAGGCGGTTTCCGAAAACGAACTTTGTTATCCATTCCATTTCCACCCGTTGAAAGAAGGGGTTTCCGAACTGCTGGTTGAAAACGAATCTTTTAGTGTGAAGAGTTTTCCGGTGGAGCACCGGATACCCTGTCATGGTTTTCTTCTGGAAAGGAAGACGAGGGGTAGAAGGCTGCTTCCTGATCGCTGTCGTGAATTCGAGATTCCCGCCTATTTCTACGATCGGCTGAAGCAGGGCGAAGACTATATCCGTCAGGATGGTACTGTGATCGCGAATGAACTGGTGACCGATGTTGGGCCCTCACCGAAGAAGTATGCATTTTGTGCGGACACCCTTTACACGGACTCATTTCTTAAGTATATCGAGAATGTAGATGCTATGTATCATGAATGTACCTATCTGCACGAAGATGCGGAGAAGGCGGCTGACAGGTATCATAGCACGGCCAGGCAGGCGGCGGAAATTGCGAAAAAGGCTAATGCGGGTATGTTACTTCTGGGACATTTTTCCTCCCGCTACCGTGACCTGCAACCATTCCTTGAGGAAGCCAGCCAGGTATTTCCCAATGTTCAACTGGCAATGGAAGGTTCGGCTTACGAGATCTGAGCCCTAGAATGATTTCCGGAGGAACAGTTACTATAATCCGGAGATACAAAGACCGATGGAGTAGGGAGTTACTTCAGGACCCATACCTGCGCGAAATACCTGGTTGAGGTTATAAGTTCCCAGGAGCGTGAAGTTTCCCCAGCCCAGACGGATCGTTCCGGCAAAGCGCCAGTTCTCCAGATAGCGTTTGGTGTTTACTTTGTCAACTACCTTAACGCCTTCAACATCACGGCGCCCTTTGGTGTGTGCGCCTACCAACGTACCCACACGTAGACCGGCGGCTGCTTTGAAGCCACGGTTACGATTGTCCTTATTGCCATAGAAACGCAGTTCGAAAGGCGCTTCGAGGTAAGCCGTGGTCAGTTTGAACTTTTTATAAGAATGTTCTTCCGGAATGAATCGGGCCTGTGCACCCAGTGCACCGGTATCGGTCAGTACAATCTGCTGATCTGCGAAGTAGATATTGGAACTTCCGATACCCACACCGGCGGCAAAACTGAAATTGGATTTTCCGATAGGCCAGTCATAGCAGACATAGGCGTTGAAACCACGGCCGATCCCGGTTGTGTTGATGGAATCCGGTGTGTTTGCCCAGCCCTCATAGGTAAACTGAAGCATCACAAAATCGCGGGAGGGTTTTGAAATACTGCTGTTTTCCCGGCTGCGGCTGGTCTCCACATCCTGAGCAGAGAGGACGAAACTATTGCAGAAGAGCAGGGCAACCAGGAGGATACGTGGCTTCATAATTGGAAATTAGAGCGCAAACCTACATGAAAAAGTTTATTTGGTATTGAGTTTCAGCAGGGAAGCCCGCGCCAACAAAAGGTTAAAGTTCCGCAACGAAGCGGGGCTGTTGGAACGGTATTACATATAGTTTTGAGAAAAAGCGCTCTATGAAACGATTGATCCAGCTTATTGCCATTTGCTTTTGCTTCAGCCTTTCTGCTTCCGGACAGGGTACAGATTACCGTAAAGAGGGGGCGCTCCTGCCGCCGTTTCTGCTTTCCAAACCAGGTGGCGGAACCTTTGCTAACACGCAACTGAATACGGGTCAGCCAGTAGTAGTGGTGCTGTTTGACCCGACCTGCACAGACTGTGAACCTGTGTTCAATCTGCTCAGGGAGCAAAACGGCCAACTGGGAAATGTACAGATTGTAATGGTAGCTGCCGGAAAGAGCAGAGAGCAGGTACAGGCTTTCCTTGGCCGCATAAACGCAGGAGCCACACCCGTGTTCCGGAATGTTGGTACTGATATGGGTAATTTCAGCAGTAAGTTCGGCGCCGGCGGGGGCATGCAGGTGCTGATCTATAATGAGAATCACCGACTGGTAAAAGTTCTTGAGGGCAGTAACCTTTCCGAACTGCTTCAGGACTATTTGTCGCAGAGCGAATAAACCAGTGCGTGGGTGCTTGTTGGGGCGGGACTATGAACGTCTTATATTTGGCCATGATTCTGTCTGACAAGAAAATTCTGGAAGAAATTGAAAAGGGAACCATCCTGATCCGTCCCTACAGAAGGGAATGTCTAGGAAGTAATAGTTATGACGTTCATCTGGGCTCTACGCTCGCTACTTATAAAGAGCACATCCTGGACGCCAGAAAACATAATACAATAGAACATTTCGAAATCCCGGATGAAGGCTTCGTCCTCTATCCGCATATCTTTTATCTGGGCGTAACGATGGAATACACAGAATCACACGCTCATGTTCCTTTCCTTGAGGGAAAGTCCAGTACCGGACGCCTTGGGATAGATATTCATGCTACCGCCGGAAAGGGTGATGTGGGATTTTGTGGCAACTGGACGCTGGAGATTTCCGTCAAGCAACCCGTGAAAGTTTATAAAGGGATGCCCATTGGCCAACTGATCTATTTCCCGGTTGACGGAGAAATCGAAGTCAAGTATAATCAGAAAGGCAATGCCAAGTACAGCGGTCAGCCAGACCGTCCTGTCGAAAGCATGATGTGGAAGAACAAGTTTTAGTCGCGTGAGTTTTCGACCCGCATCAGGATGGGGAGTGGCCTTCCCGTTTGATGGTCCAGCATCATCAGAATTTCAGAATCTACTTCGGATGTGTTAGCATCTGCAATACCACCTGCGACCGCTGCACCTATTATTCCTCCAGCATACCAACCCATCAGAATCAGGTCTTCTCTCCCGTCAGATATTTCTGAATGATAGTAAAACTCATTCTCAAATTTGTAAATGGGTAGGTGACCGAAGCGGCTGTTCAAATAAGCTTTTCCCTCCCATACTATAGCATAATACATATGAGGCAGTTTTCTGAACTTGCCCTTTGTCCGTGGTTATCCGAGCCCGTGAAATTTCACCGTTTTTCATGCGTACTGCTACCTTATGATCAGGCCGAAGGTTGCTGAAGCTTTCCCAACTACGATAGACACCATCCGGAAATGTCTCTGCAGTGTATAGGGGAAGTTTTGATTTCGAAATGATGTCGGTTTGTTTGAGGTCTTCGATGCCGAAGATGCTGTCAGTTTGTTTCGATGGAGAGACTGCTGCATTGGCTACGAAATCAGCAACAATCCTGTCGGTAGCTTTTAGCAGCTTCCTCGTTACATCGGTTGTGGCTCTAAGCACCACTACCGTGTCAAGAGAGACTAATTTAGTCAAGCCATCGTTTGTTTTCTCATAAAAATCTGCCCGGAACGTCAGGCGGCCAGTGGAGCCAGTAGATTGAAAAACCTCATTGAGACTAAATCGTCTCAAATGTAGCAGCAGTTCGCCCTGCTGGCCATCCTGCTGGACAATGGAAGTAAGTAGCGCATTGAATT
The DNA here is from genome assembly GCA_023409975.1 of Bacteroidota bacterium. Classification (GTDB taxonomy): domain Bacteria; phylum Bacteroidota; class Bacteroidia; order Chitinophagales; family Chitinophagaceae; genus JAFIGV01. Next base: position 4,655 of record JAEYQO010000094.1, read on the forward strand.
GCTGTTCAAGTGAGGGCTTGGCGCGTAGTATCAACGGGTGATGGTCAAGACCACGTTGGATAAAACCGACGGAAGCAGTATCCGGGCGCTGATCCAGGACGCTTATTTTTTGAAACCTGCTTTTGGCGCGATCCTGATTTTGGTCTCGTAGGCGAAGCTGAAATTCTTCTATATTCAGCTGGGCGCCTGCAAAGGTGGTATTAAGGAAAATAGCCGAAAATAGCAGGATCAGGGGTTTAAGTTTCAAAAAGATCGTCATAATTACAAACTGGGAAGCCCGCAAGTTAAGATCTGAAGCGTGTCTGAGCAAACCTATCGGAATTCCGGCACGCCTAGAAAACGTTGAGTTTCCGGCGACCCTGGAAGTTGATGGGGACGTTTACAAACAGACCTTTTCCGGCTTTTACATTGCCCTGCAGACGGAGTTCCACCTCCTTGTTGAAGAGAATAGACAGTGCGTTGGGAAATATATTTTTGATATCTGCCGTGAGGGTTACGGGCAGCAGAAAAGTGTCCAGACCGGGCACATCGAAAGTATTGGTAAGTGAGGCATTTCCGACAAATGTGTTATTGATGTACACATTGATATTGGCGTCCTTAAGGGTCAGTCCGAAGTTATTGGGGTTGTAGAATCTCAGGTCCATCCCCAAAGCCGGACGCTCGAGGTTCAGATTGGCCAGGCGGAAGTTCTGGACGTCCTGATATACCAGTTGACGAGGCTGAGTGCAGGATGACAACAATCCGCTAACGAAAAGAACTGCAAGTATGGAACGTATGAGGTACATGGAAATGAATTTAGTAAGCGAGCACACCATTTTCGGGCCAACTTCATTATTATAACAAAAAGCCGCAGGAGGAATAACCTGCGGCTCAATGACTATCTGTTCTTAGTGTTTTTTTCTTACCAGAGCACGTTCTGCGGCTGCGATGATATGGGTGCTGGTCAGACCATATTTTTCGAGTAACTGCTTAGGTTGACCACTCTCACCGAAGGTATCCTGAACAGCAACATACTCATGTGGCGCAGGCAGCGCTCTTGAAAGCACATTAGCTACGCTATCTCCAAGCCCACCGTTGGCCTGGTGTTCCTCTGCCGTCACCACACAGCCTGTCTTGCCTACGGAACGAATAATTGCTTCTTCATCCAGCGGTTTGATCGTGTGCATATTGATGAGATCTACGCTGATCCCCTTTTCGGCAAGGGCCTTAGCCGCCTCTACCGCCAGCCATACCATATGACCGCAGGCAATGATGGATACATCCGACCCTTCACTGAGCTGCTGGGCTCTGCCTATCTGGAATTTCTGATTCTCCGCTGTGAAGTTGGGCCATTTGGGGCGACCGAATCGGAGATACACCGGACCTTCATGGTCGGCGATCGCCATGGTAGCCGCTTTCGTCTGATTGAAATCACAGGGGACGATCACCGTCATGCCCGGGAGCATCTTCATCATGCCGATATCTTCCAGCACCTGGTGTGTGGC
>JAEYQO010000006.1 GCA_023409975.1 Bacteroidota bacterium
GCCTACTACTATTCACGGCAGAACGAAACCAAGATGGCGGGTGTTATCGACGAAGACTGATCTATGCGGCTGTCTCCGAAATACCTCGTACTACTACCACTACTGGCAACGCTGGGCGCGCGTGCACAGCCGGAACGCGATTTTGCCCAAAGAACGAATATTGGAATTCAGATCCCATTCAGCAAACAGACCGAGATTGCCGCACGATACCGACTGAAGCTTTTCGATAATGCCAGCCGCTTCCAACGGTCCATGTGGTCCGTAGAAATAACACAGGACCTCCCCTGGAAGGGTTTCAAGGCAGGAGGAGAGTACCGGTTTTATACAACGGAGGAGATGGACTACCATAGGTTTCAGGCATTTCTGCGTTATAGTCATAAGCTGAACCGGTGGACACCTTCATTACGGCTCCAGTTCCAGCAGAAGCAGGATTATTTCGATGAGACCTACCTGCAGTACCATCCGCCCGACAGGGTTTGGAGGCAGCGGCTTCAATTGAAATACGAGGTTGACAAGAAGCTGGAGTTATATGGATTCGCAGAGTTTTTCCAGCAGATGGAACCGGGGAATTATAACTTTTACCGGGTTCGTTACGCTATTGGGCTGGACTATAGTTATAAAAAGCGGCATCAATTGAATCTTGAATTGTTTTACAATGATGAATTCCATCTGAAACGTCCTGAAGATGTATTCACAGTGGATGTCAGCTATTATTTTAAGCTGCGCCGGCTGGATAAGAAAAAGAAGTCGAAGCCAACGGACACCGCTACGGATACTACAAAACCCTAATCAATTAATTATATTAGCCCTCTAAATCATTCCTTTGAAAACCCGTATTCTTCTTTTCATAAGCATTGTCCTGATCACATTTCTGGCCTGCAGTAAGCAGGGAGAGCCCCCTAAGCCTGAAGAGCCACCAACTGTTGATGATTATTATATTTTTTTAAACAATGGGACGGATACGTTTCACTTTAGAACTAAAGAGAAAGTCCTCGGGTACTCTTTTGATGTATATCCTGCGTTCAGACAATATATCTACGAGATGTGGTTTTCAACACCCGATAATAGTTTGTCTGCATCTGCCACAATGATTTTCGCTGACACCCTTAAAATGGATCAGATTAACAAACACTCAGTATTAATTCGTATGTGGGTAATGCAGGAAGAGGGATATTTTCAGGAATTCGCTCAGGGAAATGTTGAGATAGATGAATTGATTGCAATTGATTCTATCAAAGTTTGGAAACAGGCCCAAAGTGATACCTTCTTCGTAGACGGACATCGTATACGTGGTCATGGGGAGCTACCTTCCCTCAGCAACCGAAATGGGGTAAATGTTGAGAGCCAGGTCAACGTAAATATTTCACTTCCTTTTCCGTCATTTGTGAATTTGCCTGAGTAGTCCCAACCTCCTACCAGATACGCCTGCTTTAGTTACATTTTCTGCGGGTATTGTTCTGTTTAGTCTGACTGCTTGCATGTAGAATCACCCTGAGTTAAATGCGAACAGTCTCGGAAATCTCCTCTCTCAATGAATTATTTATTTCATTATCAAGTGGTAAGCATATGATGTCAGGCGTTCTCTGTACCAACCTCCATCTGTGAACCCATTTTGAAAGTTGACATTTTTAGTTTTGAATATTATATTCGTGTTCATATAGTGGCCGCTATAGAGGAGAGGGAGTAGCGGAATACCCTTAAAAGCTAGTACGCAGATTCTTTATTATTCAACTACTGTATATGAAAAAGAGAAAGAGTTATCACACACACACACACACACACACACGGCTGAAACTACTTTTAATGCTTTTGTTTCTGGTCACAGGAGGCGCAGTGGTAGCACAGACCGGGGTAAAGAATTATCGTTATGATCTAGACCTGAAACACTATTACACCATCCCGGTAGACGATGCCGTCCGCGACTATTTGATGGCGGGTACCAACTTTTCGGGAGATCAGCCCTCAATTCATTTTTTGAATGTAGACGATCAGGGCAACATCAATTCTCAAAAGATTTTTGCTGAACCAGGTTTTGATCACCGCGTAGTTACACTGCTACAGTATGACCCCGAATCTTACTACATTGTCGCTCTACGAAGAGACAATCCAGGCACTGTCAATGAGCGTGATCGTATTCGTCTGTTGCGTGTATATGCAGACGGTACGTTGGTAGATGATCAGACGATTGAAAGCACAGTAGCTTCAGGGAGTAGCGACTATACCAATATGTACCCAATGCATGCGATAGAACAGGATGGCTATCTCTACATTTGTGGCTACGTAACCAGAGAATGGAGCACATACCCTTCCTATCCAGACTTCGTTGGAGCACACAATAAAAAAGCTTTTGTGCTGCGTTATGACCCAAACACAAACGCAGTTCTGAATGCAAACACTTACGATGTTGTTTTTTTGCCGCTACTGGTTCCGCAACCCATGAACGATTATGATATTGCCATGCGACTCATCCCTCTTTCCAACGGAAACATTTATGTGACTGGTAGCTGCAACGTGGTGCGTAATTCGACTATTTGTGCTGACGGTCTTACAATCAGTGTGGCCTATACTTCAGGCACGATGAATATGGTGCTCGACGGTAGCTTGAACCCTATAATAAGTAACCAGCCGTTTTGTCAAAACTTGGGCCCAGGGGATCTGGGTGAGTATGGGCTCGGTATTATTCCTAACCCTGACGCCGCCACCGGTGGATATTTTGTTATGGGGAATTATTTCAGACCTGGTTATAATGCACCGGGGTTTGCTCCAAACTCGCCTTCTTTAATTATGACCTATCTTGATAACACCTACACACCACCATCAGGCCCAGGAATCCGCGCTAGACTTCAGGTAGCGCAGGATGATTATAGCTGGGGTTTGCACACGATGGAAAGTGCATCAGGCCCAGATAACTTTCTGATTGCAGGTATGCAGACAGATTCCAAGTGCTTTAGCGATGATGATCCATTGAAGCCAACATTGAATAACTATAGTCCATTTGTTACTGAGGTGACACCCTTCTGGAATGGCGCTGATATGAGTGGTACTAGTTTTAATTATTGGTATACCTATCTGACCCAGTTTACTACCGGTCCTAACACATTTGCCAATAGTTATCATAGATTAGGTGGAGGCCTGAATAACAATCTCTGGCAGCCCATATTTGCCTGCAGGCGCACATTAGGTACCAGTGTGAACGACAACATCGGGTTTAGCGCACCAAGCTGGAATGCCGATCCCAGATTGCTGAATTTTCGATTTGTTTACGCAGATCAGGATGCAGAGGTGCCGGATTGCCCGGAGAGCTACAGGAATTGTGTACCGGAGAGCTTTTTCAATATAGAAGTGGATCCTTTTCCTCTTTACGATGCTGTAGCCTGTAGTTCAAATGTTCCTCCACCAACTACTACTATTGTTGTGAACTGCACAACCAATGTGGCTCCGTACCCAACAGCGATCAATCAACATTCAATTGAAGAAGCTCTGTTTGAAGTTTATGAATTGATCGATTGTGGAGTAAATGGAGGTGTTGTATTTAAGCAATCTACTTCAGTCAAGGAGATAGAAGAAGGTGGTCCGGTCGTGACCATATCGCCAAATCCTGCGAATAAGGAAATCCAAATTCATTTGCAGGGCGTCAACGACGGAGCTCCTTTAAAAGTCGTATTGATTGATCAAACGGGAAGATCGGTATCAACCTTATTCAATGGATTAGCTAAAGGTAAGTCGAACAGTTATCAATTGAAACTGCCAGCGATAGCACCTGGGCTGTATTTTCTTACGATCGAATCGAATGGTAACAGTCTTGGAAATCATAAACTCATAATTCAATAACCTGCCATTTTGCGGGAGCTTTTCATAATTGGGAAGCTCCCGCTACTAAAAAACATAACCCATGAAGAATTTACTATTCATTTTCTCTTTGGCAATTACTTCTATATCGCATGCCACTGCCCAACCCATCACCTTTCAAAAAACCATCGGCGGACCCGGAAACGAAGAAGCCTATTCAGTCCGACAAACCACTGATGGTGGCTACATTCTGGCGGGGTACACTGCCAGTTTCGGTCCGGGAAATTTTGAAAATGCCTACCTCGTGAAGACGGATAGTCTGGGTGATGTAAGTTGGGCCAAAACTTTTGGTGTTGCAGGCGGTGCCTCCAAATTTCGCAGCGCGCTCCAGACTCCCGACGGAGGCTATGTTGCTGCCGGATATGTTTATGAGTCTGCAACCAACGGCTATGATGTCCTGATTGTAAAAGCAGACGCCGGTGGTAACGAACTTTGGAGCAGGCGATTCGGGGGTACTGGGGTAGATTCAGCTATTTCAATCGAATTAGATGGAAACAATGGTTTTCTACTTTCGGGATCCACGTCGAGCTGGGGTATGGGTGGAGATGATATTCTTGTTTTTAGAATAACCAGCACTGGTGCATTTGATTGGATGGTAACTTATGGAACTCAGGATAGTAACCTTTCAAATGCCTTGAACTGGGGCCTTCATGCTTCCACTTCTGATGGAGGATACTTGATTTTGCACAGCGGACAACTTCTTCAAGCTTCAGGATTGATGAAACTCAGTGCAAACAGAACTGTAGAATGGAATCAGATATACTATCCGCAGATAAACTCAGGGAACCCCAGCAGCTTTTCAGTAAGAGAGCTGAATAATGGTGGATATCTGCTTTGTACCAGAGGTGGATCAGCAGGAGGAAACGATGTCGCTGTTGCAAAGCTGGACCTTAACGGTAGTATAATTTGGAATAAAAATTACGGAAACACCGGCGATGATATGGCAGTTTCAATTTTTGAGAATATGGGAGGTGACTTAGTCATTGCAGGAACATCTTTTAGTAGTGGTCTTGGGGACGCAGATTTTTATCTTTTTTCAATTGATAGTGTTGGTGGTCAAAAATGGTCGTTAGGCTTTGGCGGCGCGGATAATGACGTCTGCTACCAGATGCAAGGCACCTTAGATGGCGGATACATTATGACGGGTTTTACTGAAAGCTTTGGTAATGGAAAGGAAATATACCTCGTTAAAACCGATGCTTCGGGAATTAGCGGTTGTAATCCAAGAAACGTGATCTCAATTCCGGGTACAGGAACACTTGTTGCAGGAAATGTGAACTATGGCGCAACTTCGGGCGGTAACTCAATGTTTTCTCTAAGTCTAAGTATGATAAGCGTACCCGGAAGCGATTCCACCCTCTGCTCCTCGATCACGCATGCGGAAATACTCGCTCCGTCCCAGGCGATAAAGCTGTATCCAAATCCTGCCAGCCATATCCTGTATCTCGAACACCATGGCCCCGGCACCCTCCAGCTCACTGATATGTTGGGACGTGTAGTCCTGAATATGGAGCTTCCCAATTCATCTTCGACTCACGCGATCAATATTGCAGAAATTCCAAAAGGAGTCTATGTATATAGGATAACCACTAAAGAGGGACAAGCGACAGGAAAACTAATGGTCGGCGAATAAATATACTGCCGGCAGATGCAACTGATCAGCCAGTATATCTTGTTTATTAGCTACAGTACTTGAAAAACCGGGACACCAGATCCCGGTTTTTCACTTTGATGCAGGTTAACACTCCCAACTCCCTGGCATCGGGCACCCCTGGCATTTGGTCCAGCCCTTATAAGCTGACAAAACCATCAGCCATCAGCCATCAACTATCAACTGAAGCCAGCCATTCCACCCCGCTGATATCCCTGAGTACCAACACATAACTACCTTTCGGAAGCGTACGAAATTGTTTGTTTCGGATGGTCAGCCGGGCTTTAGCGCCTAGCGGAAGGATCAGGCTATGCTTGCCGGGCTTTACTTTGCTGACATAGCTGTTCTCAATTTCCTCAGGAGGGAAGGTCGCAAGTTGTTCGCCGTTTAGTTCCAGTATCGCCTTTCCGCTTTCATCGTACAAACTAATGCCGATGAGAAAGGAACCATACACATCGGCACCTTCATTCCGGAACACCGTAAACGCTAAATAGTCCTCCTCCAGAGTGGGTTCCGAGATCAGGACATTCGGACGCACTGATTTGTTATGAAGGGTTCCCCAGAGGCCACCATGAAAATACTGGTTCGTGCCAAGCGTGAGCAGAAAAATGCCTATAGCACCAGTAAGCACAAGTCTTTTGAGTGTACGTGGACGAACTTTAAAAATGCCCGAGCCGAGAACCCACAACCTGCCATTCCTGTAAATCCACGGTGCGCGATTCCTCAGATAATGGTCCATTGAAAAAGGGCCACCTCCTGAAAGAAAAATTGTGAAGCCGGCAGCAATCCCAAGAACGCCAATTTGCCATTCATCCAGACAGGTAGTACCCAGCCAGCCTGCTCCCAGAAGAATGCCCATTGCAAGTCCAAACACTCCGATACTCATTAATCGGGTAAATAAGCCCAGAATAAAGAATAGTCCTACTACCGCTTCAACCAGGGTGAAGATGAGCATAAACCACCAGAGTGTATCTGGATTAGAGACGAGGTATTCAATTCCAGGGCCGATCAGGAGTGCATTGGGTAAGAAATGATTGAATTTTTCGCCGATATAACCTGCTTGTTCCGGATCCAGTTTGTTTTCCAGAATGAGCCGGCGCCAGAAGGCTGAGAAATAGGTCCAGCCGGTGACCAGACGAAGAGCGAGTGTGGTCATGCCTGCCAGTGAAAAGGCATGCCTGTTATTTTCAAGCTGATATTGCATTGTATTGTTGATTTAGAGTAAATGAATCCTTTCCCGGACCCGGTGGTCCGGTTGCTTCGGAGAAGGTGAAGCTGGATATCAAATCAACAAATGGCGGTGTTGGAGGAAGAGCGGTTGGGAAACCGGCGGGGTGGTGGAGAGAATGTCTGGACTCTGTACTTCAGGATGGGTTGTCAGCTCCTGCAGCAACGCAGTGAACACCGTAAGGGGTACAAAGTCCTTTTCCTCCTGCTGAACGGTGATTTTTACCGGGTGCGCCATTATTAGCTGACAACCCGGTGTCCAGATACTTTGAAGCTGTGAAGTAGTTACTGGCTGATCATTGATGGATTTCAGTCCCTTTTTTCACAGGACAGGCTAACAGCACCAGCAGGAAAAGCACAAGCATACATTATGCAAACTGATGTACGCTTATGGCTATCCTCGTTTGGAGGGAATCGCTGAAGAAGATAAGCGTGCCGGTGTGCTGCTGATGTACTATGGTGGCGACCTTGCAGAGCTCTGTCTGGCGGTATCCCTGTTTGGGCTCTGGTACGTTAAGAAAGGCAGACCGGCCTATCGGTTTCTATAAGCCTCGTAACGTGCTGAGAGGGAAGCGCAATCAACCTTCTGCAGGGTGTCACCCGCAAATTCGAGATGGGTCTTATCGACATAATAAGCTGAATTACCTATCACAGCTATCTCGCCCAGCCCACGGACGAGGGAGGTTCCCTTTTGTAGAAACGAGATTTGCATGACGCTTTCCATGCCCTCCGAGTGAAAGAAATAGACCATTTCCAGCAGAGAGTCACGGACGACACCCCTGACATTGCCGTAGCTACCGTCCTTCTCAAAGTTGTCGAATACCATTTCACCGCTCAGGGAGTCGCCTGTTCTTTCCATCCGCAGCCAGAGGGTATCGCGTTCCAGTACCCGCAGGAAACAGCCTGTGAGTGGGTCAGTAGGTGTTTCCGATGGCTGTGTGGTCAGGGAATCTACCGAAACGGTTTCCCGGGACTCGTTTTCCGGCCCGGTACAGCTCCAGAGAAAGGAACTGAAACAGATTAGAATCGGGAATATGATCTTATTCATCGGATGCGGATTGAGAACCAAATTAAGGGAATTTGGGGATTCAGATGTCAGATGGCCGATGTCAGATGGCCGATGTCAGATGTCAGTTGTGAGTTGTGGGTTGTGGGTTGTGGGTTGTGGGGCCGCCTTGGCCTTGGCCCTGGTAATAGATGTCAGATGTCAGATGTCAGATG
>JAEYQO010000023.1 GCA_023409975.1 Bacteroidota bacterium
CTTGCGGGAGTTGTCGAACAAAGAGTCAACCGCCTCCTGAAGCATACGCTTCTCGTTACGCAGGATCACTTCTGGTGCTTTGATCTCGATCAGACGCTTCAGACGGTTATTACGGATAATAACACGACGGTAAAGATCATTCAGATCGGAAGAAGCGAAACGACCGCCATCCAGTGGAACGAGCGGGCGGAGCTCTGGTGGAATTACAGGAATGTACTGCATTACCGACCATTCCAGTCTGTTTTCAACGCGGGTATTGGCATCACGGAAAGCCTCTACAACGCTCAGACGCTTCAAAGCTTCCTGCTTCCTTTGCTGGGAAGTCTCGTTAGCAGCAGCATTCCGGAGATCATAAGAAAGCTGATCCAGATCGATGCGGCTCAACAGCGAGTGAACTGCCTCAGCACCCATCTTGGCGATAAACTTATTAGGATCATCATCCGGCAGATACTGATTCTCTTTTGAGATCGAGTCAAGTATTTCCAGGTACTCATCTTCCGTGATCAGTTGTAGCTGAGTTTTTTCAGAATCCTTCAGGTTGAGCTTCTGACGGATCAGATCATCCGCCTCGCCACCCTGCACCACAACGTAGCGCTCATAGTAAACGATACTCTCCAGCTTCTTTGAAGAAGTACCCAGCAGGTAACCGATCTTGTTAGGAAGTGATTTAAAGTACCAGATATGAACGATGGGAACAACCAGCTTGATATGCCCCATGCGCTCACGACGCACTTTCTTTTCCGTTACTTCAACACCACAACGGTCACAAACGATACCCTTGTAACGGATACGCTTATACTTACCACAGTAACACTCATAGTCCTTTACGGGACCGAAAATCTTCTCGCAGAACAGGCCATCACGTTCAGGCTTGTAAGTACGATAGTTAATTGTTTCAGGCTTTAAAACCTCGCCATAAGAGCGATCCAGAATAGCATCTGGTGATGCCAGACTGATGGTGATCCTTCCGAATCCCGCTTTTGGACGGTTATCCTTTTTTATAGCCATATATTAATTCGATGTTTTTTAATTAAAATGATCAATGTTAATGCGACTGTCACGGACTACTCAAACTTGAGTTCCAGACCCAGACCACGAAGCTCATTCACCAATACGTTGAACGATTCCGGAATACCCGGTTTCGGAACATTGTCACCTTTTACGATGGACTCATAAGTCTTGGCGCGACCCATTATGTCATCAGATTTCAGTGTCAGCAGTTCCTGCAGGATGTTGGCAGCACCATAGGCTTCCAGTGCCCAAACCTCCATCTCACCAAAACGCTGTCCACCAAACTGTGCTTTACCGCCCAATGGCTGCTGGGTAATGAGTGAGTATGGTCCGATAGAACGCGCGTGCATCTTATCATCAACCATGTGGTGCAGTTTGATCATGTAAATGATACCTACCGTTGCCTTCTGATCGAAACGCTCACCGGTTTCACCATCGTAGAGATAGGTATGCCCGAACTCTGGAAGTCCTGCATCAGTGATCAGATCACTGATCTCCTCCACAGAGGCACCATCAAAGATTGGTGTAGCGAACTTAACACCCAGCTTCTCACCTGCCCAACCGAGAACAGTTTCATAGATCTGACCAAGGTTCATACGGGAAGGTACACCCAGAGGATTCAGAACGATGTCAACCGGTGTTCCATCTTCCAGGAACGGCATGTCCTCCTGACGAACAATACGGGCAACGATACCCTTGTTACCGTGACGACCGGCCATCTTATCTCCGACTTTCAGCTTACGCTTGGAGGCCAGATATACTTTAGCCAGTTTCAATACGCCTGCAGGAAGCTCATCACCAATGCTCAGGTTAAACTTCTCACGCTTGTAACGTCCCAGTTCCTCGTTGTATTTGATATTGTAATTGTGCAGCAGTTGGTTGATCAGATCATCTGTTTCTGTATCACCAGTCCAGCCCAGCGGATTTACGTTGGCGTAATCGATCGAGCCGAGAGTCTTGCTGTTGAACTTACCACCTTTTGCCAATACCAGTTCACCAAAGTTGTTGGAGATACCTGCAGAAGACTTGTCTTTCAGAAGCGTCATCAGTTTCTCCATCAGCAGGCTCTTCAGATCATCGAGGTTCTTATCATGAACCTTTTCAATCTTCTCAAGCTGTGCTTTCTCACGAACCTTTGAGTTCTTGTCTTTCTTGGCACGCTGGAACAACTGCTTGTCGATAACGACACCTTCTGTACCACTTGGTGCTTTCAGAGAGGCATCTTTCGCATCACCGGCTTTATCGCCGAAGATGGCACGAAGCAGCTTTTCTTCCGGTGTAGGATCGGTTTCTCCTTTAGGAGTGATCTTACCGATCAGAATATCACCTTCCTTCACATGTGCACCGATTCTGATGATACCATTCTCATCGAGGTCTTTAGTAGCCTCTTCAGAAACGTTGGGGATATCCGGAGTCAGCTCCTCTTCTCCAAGCTTGGTATCACGTACCTCCAGTTCATATTCATCGATATGCACGGAAGTGAACAGGTCATCGCGGACAACCTTTTCGTTGATCACGATGGCATCCTCAAAATTGTAACCCTTCCATGGCATGAACGCCACCTTCAGGTTACGACCCAGTGCCAGTTCACCATCCTGAGTGGCATAACCCTCAGTCAGGAAGTCACCGGTCTTTACCTTCTGACCACGACGAACGGCAGGTTTCAGAGTGATGCTGGTACTCTGGTTGGTTTTCTTGTATTTAGTAAGAGAATACTTTCTCAGATCGTCTTCGAAAGAAACCAGACGGTCTTTATCATTACGATCGTAGCGAACGTGAATCTCTTTAGCATCTACGAATTCTACGACACCGTTACCTTCAGCATGGATCTGAATACGGGCATCACGGGCAGCCTTAGCTTCCAATCCGGTACCAACTATCGGAACCTGTGGACGGATCAGCGGGACAGCCTGACGCTGCATGTTCGATCCCATCAGGGCACGGTTGGCATCATCATGCTCCAGAAACGGAATCAGTGAAGCAGAAAGACCCACAATCTGGTTTGGCGCCACGTCCATGAACTCCACTTCCTGTGGTTCCAGGATCGGAAAGTCACCAGTCTGGCGGGATTTTACCTTATCGTTTACAAAACGGCCGCTTTCGTCCAGCGGAGCGTTCGCCTGGGCGATCTTAGCCTCATCCTCCTCTTCCGCACTCAGAAACTCATAGTTTTTCAGATCTACCTTCCCTTCCTTTACCTTACGGTAAGGAGTTTCGATAAAGCCCATGTCATTGATCTTCGCGTGAACGCAAAGCGTAGAGATCAGACCAATGTTCGGACCCTCAGGCGTTTCGATCGTACAAAGACGACCGTAGTGGCTGTAGTGAACGTCACGAACCTCGAAACCAGCACGCTCGCGGCTCAGTCCACCTGGTCCGAGTGCGGAGATACGGCGTTTGTGCGTGATCTCAGACAGTGGGTTCGTCTGATCCAGGAACTGGGAGAGCTGGGAAGTTCCGAAGAAGGAGTTGATAACTGAGGAAAGCGTACGGGCGTTAATCAGGTCGATAGGTGTAAAGACCTCATTATCACGCACGTTCATTCTTTCACGGATGGTACGAGCCATACGGGCAAGTCCCACACCGAACTGAGCAAACAATTGTTCACCTACGGTACGTACGCGACGATTGCTCAGGTGATCGATATCATCGATCTCAGCCTTACCATTAGTCAGACGGACAAGGTACTTGATGATAGCGATGATATCCTGTTTTGTAAGCACCTTGGTATCCAGATTGATATCGAGGTTCAGCTTACGATTGATCTTATAACGACCAACTTCTCCAAGATCATAACGCTTATCCGAGAAGAACAGCTTGTCGATAATACCACGGGCTGTTTCATCATCCGGCGCATCAGAACCACGGAGCTGACGGTAAATATGCTGTACCGCTTCCAGCTCAGAGTTGGATGTATCTTTATTAAGTGTGTTGTAGATAATGGAGTAGTCACCGCTCACTTCTTCCTTCTGCAGGAAGATGGTGGCAATGCCCATATCCTGAATCATGGATGCGTTATCCTCGGTCAGAACCTCATCACGATCCAGTACCACTTCATTCCGCTCGATGGAAACCACCTCTCCGGTGTCCTCATCTACGAAATCCTCCGTCCAGCTCCGCAGTACACGGGCAGCGAGGCGACGGCCAATATGAGGTTCCAGGCTCTTCCGGTCGGTTTTCACCTCGTCAGCCATTCCGAACAGTTCCAGAATGTCTTTGTCAGTTTCAAAACCGATTGAACGAAGCAGCGTGGTTACAGGAAATTTCTTCTTACGGTCGATGTACGCATACATCACGTTATTGATGTCGGTGGCAAATTCCATCCAGGCTCCCTTGAAAGGAATCACACGGGCAGAATAGATCTTCGTACCATTCGGGTGAACGCTCTGTCCGAAGAATACACCAGGCGAACGGTGTAGCTGAGAAACTACTACACGCTCAGCACCGTTGATCACGAAGGTACCACGGGGAGTCATGTAAGGAATGTTTCCAAGAAACACATCCTGCACAATAGTCTCGAAATCTACGTGCTCCTCATCGTTACAACTCAGGCGGAGTTTTGCCTTCAGTGGAACAGAATAAGTGAGGCCCCGCTCCATACATTCGTCGATGGTGTAACGTGGAGGGTCGATAAAGTAATCCAGGAATTCCAGAACGAAAATGTTCCTGGTATCGGTGATCGGAAAGTTTTCCTTGAACACCCGGAAGAGTCCCTCATTGTTCCTCTTATCAGGCGTTGTTTCGAGCTGGAAAAAATCCTTAAACGACTGGAGCTGAATACCCAACAGATCGGGTGTTTCTGCTACGTCATGGATCTTACCGAAGTTGACGCGACCAGTGGTGGTCTTTTTTTGTGTGATGGCCATATTTTTAAAAAACTCCTTTTTTACAAAACAAAATTTGCCTGATCTAAAAGGGACACCCTTTCAGTCAGGTCATCATTCTGTAATCAACAAAAACTAGTCAATATTAATTTGTGCACAAGCTAGCTCCCGGCAAAGGGATGGCAAATATACGACAGGTGTTCGTTTTAAGCAAAAAATATTCCAAACTTCACAAATTGCTGATTTTTTGCCGGAAATGGGGAAAAATAACCGGATCAGTATCATCGGCCTGGCCCCGCTCCGGTCCGAAAATACGATTTTTTTCAAGCCGTCGGCACACCTGCAGGCTGACCAGGTTCTACTTCTATTCCGCGCAACACTTCCGAAACGATCCGGTCGATCCGATCCGATGACAATTGATAGACTCCCGGAAAATCCTGAACGTCCCGATGCGTTCTCTTCAGCAGTGTCCGTGCTTTCAGGAGTCGTGTCCTGATGTGTTCTTCTGTCGTACTCAGCAGATAGGCTGTTTCTGAAATACTATATCCATCGATCTCGGCCAGCACATAGGCAGTCCTCACCGGTAGAGGTAAAGCCTCTACCCGATTCTCGGCCTTCCCCTCTACCTCGTCGGTTTTCTCCACCCTCACAGAGTCTGCCGGCAATGCTGCAGGTACTCTTCCACATGCGGGCTCGGAAATTAAACCTTCATTCGGATCATTCTTACGTACCTTCAGGCAATGAGTGATCATCAATCTGCTGAGCCAGGTCCTGAAGGAAAGCCTTTGCGGAAACTCACTTATTCTCCTGAAGGCCTCCACATGAGCGCATCTTATCAGCTCCCCGGCGTCGCAGGTGTTCAGCTCATAGACCCTCGCGATCCTGTAAAGAGCATTGCTGTGCCTCCTGACGAGTACCTCAAAACAGAGCGCCCTCCCCGGCTGCTGCATGGTCTTCAATAGTTCTTTATCGGTAAGGTGCGCGTAAAGTAACATGGCTTGACTCATAACAACCGGTTTTTATGTTGAACGATCAGGATCTTCACAAATGGCCAAAATATCCTGCCATCAAGGCATATAAAGTACTAACCGAATACCTGAAGCCTATCAAATTAGCCATTTATAACATGTCAGCCAAATTAGATTTCTTTTAGCGGGGCACATACACGACGTACTTCTCTCTGAAGAACTCCCCGGGAAAGATATCGTAGATGGGAAAAAGGTGGGGCTTTAACCCTGATACTCTAACTTCTTCTGTCAGATCGCCTCCCTTCAGACACAGCAGCCCGTTAGCAAACTCATCGCTCATCCTTCCCTTAACCAGGGATGGCCTGATCCATTTCCAGAGTTCTGCCAGGGGCGCCACTGCCCTGGATACAGCAAAGTCGAACTGCTGTTCTATCTGCTCCACCCTGCTGTGCACCGCTTTCACGTTCTTCAGGCCCGCACCGGCTGCTACTTCCTGCACAACCTTGATCTTCTTACCGATGCTATCCGCTAATAGGAATTCCACTTCAGGAAAATAAATGGCAAGAGGAATGCCGGGGAATCCACCACCGGTGCCAATATCAACAACCCGCGCACCATCATGGAAATTGCAAAGGGCAGCTATCGCCAGCGAATGCAGTACATGTTTTTCGTAGAGTGCATCTATATCCTTTCGTGAAATCACATTTATCTTCTCATTCCATTCCTTGTAAAGAGCTCCCAGCTCTCCAAACTGTTCTTGCTGCCGGGGGGTAAACTCCGAAAAATACCTGTTGATTATTTCCACTGTTGTTTGTTTTTCCAGACTACGTAGGGACTGACGGCAAAGTTATAGATCATCCAGCCCGGGTCGAACAAGGGAGTATACCCTGCCAGGCCTCTGTCTCCAAGACGACGTGCAGCAAACATCCAGAGCGCCCAGAAGATCAGGCATCTGGCAGCCATTAACCAGATGACCACAGACGCATCATGAACGATCATCAGCACAGGAAACAGCAGCCAGACTAACGCATGGATACAAGCGTAGAGACCCACCAGGACCATGACCTCTTTCTTATAGTATTTGCCGGTTGATACATGCCTTTGCTTCTGTCGAATCCATTGCCCCCAGGTTTCCGGTGCCTTCGACCAGGTAAACGATCTTGCATCAGCTACCACTGCCGTATTTGAGGATGTTGCATAGGCCTGCATCAGAAGATCATCATCGCCGGATGGCAACTTGTTCCAGGCCCGAAAATCTTTTGCGGCCATAAATGCCTCCCGCACACAGGCAAGATTCCTGCCTACGGCCATATATGGTTTTCCTGCGAGCGCGTAGGTAGCATACTGAAGAAAGGTATTGATGGTTTCCCACCTTACAAATGCATTCAGCAGTCCTGCGCCCCGGATATGACCGCCATAACCCAGGGAAATTTCCTTTCCCGCCGAAAGGGGGGCTACCATCAGACGGATCCACTGTTCAGACGCAGGGACGCAGTCTGCATCCGTAAACAAAAGCGATTGAAACCTTGCTGCCGCAACACCTGCATTCAAAGCAAACTTCTTTCCCTTGAGCGTCCGCCTGGTTTGCCGGCTGATCGTAATGAACCTGAGGTGCTGATATACTGCCGAGAACTCCTCGAGTACAGTCAGCGTATCATCCTCCGAGGCATCATTGACTACCACTACTTCAAAGGAAGGGTAATGCTGTTCAAGTATCCGGGGAAGGTGAACCCTAAGATTGGCAGCTTCATTCCTTGCGCAAATGATCACCGACACCGGTTGCAGCGCTTCTTCCGGAACGTCTTTATGGACGGGCAGCCGGAATACATGGGAGAAAAACCAGTAGGCATATCCCAGCTGCAACAGCATGGCTCCTGTAAAAAGGTAAAACAGGCAGGTGATCAACACCGGGTAAAGATAGAGAGGTTTTTGTGCCTGTCCAGCTATTGTTATCACTGACTTAAATCCACACTGTGATACACAATTGTATCTTTGCGCGCTCTCAGCAGCGCTACTACATGAATTTTGAACTGACAGGCAAGGATTCCGCTTCGAAAGCCAGAGCGGGCATTATGGAAACCGCCCATGGCCGCATAGAAACACCCATCTTCATGCCTGTAGGTACAGTCGCCAGTGTGAAGGCTGTCACCCAACAACAGTTAAAGGACGAGGTGAAGGCTCAGATCATCCTCGGCAATACCTACCATCTTTATCTGCGCCCGGGCACTGAAGTGCTGGAGCAGGCAGGCGGTCTGCATCGTTTCAATGGCTGGGATCGTCCCATTCTCACCGACAGTGGAGGGTATCAGGTCTTTTCCCTTTCCGGCAGTCGCAAGCTTACAGAAGAAGGTGCCTTGTTCCAATCGCATATTGATGGCTCCCGCCACCTGTTCACCCCCGAGCGCGTCATGGACATTCAGCGCAGCATCGGTGCCGATATCATTATGGCTTTCGATGAATGTCCTCCCTACCCTTCCGATCTGCAATATGCCCGAAAATCCATGGAATTGACCCATCGCTGGCTGGTCAGGTGTTTCCAGCGATTCGGGGAAACCGACCCGAGGTATGGCTATGAACAGACCTTGTTTCCTATTGTCCAGGGCAGCACCTACAAGGAACTGCGAAAAGAATCCGCCACTTTCATTGCGTCGATGGAAGCGGAGGGCAATGCCATAGGCGGACTTTCTGTAGGAGAGCCTGAAGAGATGATGTACGAGATGTGTGAACTCTGCTGTGATATTTTACCTGCAGATAAACCCCGGTACCTGATGGGCGTGGGCACTCCCTGGAATATACTTGAGAATATTGCCCTGGGTGTGGATATGTTTGATTGTGTTATGCCCACGAGAAACGGAAGGAACGGCATGTTGTTTACCAGCCAGGGCGTCATCAATATCAGGAACCGGAAATGGGCTGCCGATTTCAGTCCGATCGATGAGGATCTGGATTGTCCCACCAGCCGGTACTATTCCAAAGCCTACCTGCGGCATCTATTTGTTTCTAACGAAATTTTAGGATTACAAATTGCGAGTATTCATAATCTTGCATTCTACCTTCACCTCGTAAACCAGGCAAGGCAGCATATTCTGGCCGGCGACTTCAGTTCCTGGAAACAGAAGATGATTCCTGTGCTTAAGCAGCGTCTTTGATGAAGAAACTCGACTGGTACATACTGAAGAAATTCCTGGGCACATTTGCCTATGCTATAATGATCCTCGCGGTCATTACGGCCGTTATCGATTATTCGGAGAAAGTCGATGATTTCGTCAAGCGTCAGGCACCACTACTGGAAATTCTGAATTACTATAAGAATTTCATTCCCTATATGGTGGCCTTCCTGTTCCCTTTGTTCATTTTCATTTCTACCATCTTCTTCACCTCTAAGCTGGCCTATAAATCGGAAATCATTGCCATCCTCGCTTCCGGCGTCTCCTATCCGCGTTTCCTTCGTCCGTATATGTATGGAGCGCTGATACTTTGTGGCATTTCACTGATCGCGAATCACTGGATCGTACCAGCAGCCAATAAGCAACGTTTGCTGTTCGAAAAACGTTACGTGAAAGAGCTTGCCTTTAAAGCCCAGAGAAACTTTCACCTCCGGCTACCTGGCGATATTTATGTGTTTCTACAGAGCTACGACTATCAGTCAAACACCGGTTACCGATTTACGGCTGAGCACATCGTTGGAACAGAACTGCGGGAAAAGCTGAGTGCTGATCGGATCAGTTATGACAGCGCAAGAGGGGAATGGAAGCTTTATAATGTGATGGTCAGGAAGAACAATGGTCTTGAGGAAGAACTCGTGCATCATAACGAGCTCACAAAAGCCTATCAGTTTGTGCCAAAAGATATCGACCAGGACAACGAGATCATGGGATCTATGACGACACCGGAGCTGAGTAAAACAATAGAACGGGAGCGGCAGCGTGGCAGGGAAAACCTGAACTTCTATATTATTGAGCGGCACCGGCGCACGGCGCAACCCTTTGCCGGCATCATACTCACCCTGATAGGAGTCGCCATAGCCAGCAATAAAGTCAGGGGAGGAAGCGGATTGCATCTTGCGGTAGGTATCATCATTTCTGCAGGCTATATTATGGCCTTACAATTCTCCACCACCTTTTCGACACGGGCGGGTATGAACCCTCTGCTGGCTGTCTGGATCCCGAACATCATTTTCGGTGTTCTGGCGTTGTTTCTGTTGCGCCGCCAGACGAAGTAAGTTTTGCTGGGCGGGGCAGGTTTTAAGAACTAACTCAAGCTATTAGTTGAAACGTTGTAACAGAGATATGCAGCAGCCTGGCTATACTTCTGATGCCACAACCTTCTTTCAAATGCGCACAGATCGAGCTATCTGTTTCCTTTTTATAAGCAAGGCGCTGGTATCGCAAAAGGTAGCTCTTGTTGCAATCCTTGCACCGGTACCTTTGTTTTCCCCGTGTCCAGCCATTCTTAATACTTTTCCCTTTGCAGCTTCGGCATATACTGTCCTTACACACACTATTGATACACCTGGTAGCACTGGACGTCATCAGAGCCTGTTTTGCCTCTCAAAATAGTAAATCTGGATAGGACATCCACCTGATATCAAACCCTAAAACCTCAGGCTATTAGTTAAAACCCTCTATAGACAACGGTTTCAAGAGCCAAACACACTATTGATACACTTGGTAGCGTTAGACCTCATCAGAAGCTCATTTTGCCTCTCAAAATGACAAATCTGCATAGGACACCAACCTGATTTCATGGCTAAACACCTCAGGCTATTAGTTGAAACCCTCTATAGACAACGGTTTCAAGAGCCAAACACACTATTGATACACTTGGTAGCTTTAGACCTCATAGGAAGCTCGTTTTGCCTCTCAAAATAGTAAATCTGCATAGAACACCCACCTGATTTCAAGGCCTAACACCTCAAGCTATTAGTTGAAACCCTCTATAGACAACGCTTTCAAGAGCCAAACACTATTGATACACTACCTATCCGTATAGCATTATGCAATAGGTCATAAAATAAAACTGTTGCAGTTATACCCATTTACAGAGTTAATTGCAACAGTATTTGTAACGGCAAAATGTATTTCAGTCGTGCGCAGCTATCGTATCATTTAAACGACCGGTTTTGTGGACAGCATTGAAATAATTTCCTTAGCTCTATTATCAGTAATCACTCCATGAAGACTTGGGTTCGCTAATTCAAAAATCACTTCTTGCAATTGTTCATTTTCAAAACCAATATCTTCTCGGCTTTCTATCATATTTGCCCATTCTTCTAATTGTTCTGAACTTCTCACTTTAGTTAAGAACATATTTAAAGCATGTATCATCCCTTCTCTACTTAATACCACATAATCTTTATCACTATCCCAAGTATAACGAGACAACTCATCTCTGATGAGGTACAATGGAGCTTCAAATTTCAATAGGTTCAATAAAACCGTCTCTCTACTCATTTCCCAAGTTTAACCTTAATGTGAACAGTATCGCCTTGAGGGTCAATCGTGGTCTTTTTCCACTCCTTATAATTCCGCCACGAATATTTACAATCGTAGCTTTCAATTGGAACTCCAACTAAGCATTGAAGATCAGTTTAGCGGTGAAACAAAATATGTAAGAGAATCAATAAGATATCCTCTCGTCGATTTGACTCTTCTATGTAACATAATAACCTGCGGTCGCAAATCAATGTTTTGATAGTTCCGAAATCTTAAAACTGTAGAATCGGGATATATGTTGACAAATTGAATTTTGTTTTCGTGCATGAACTTCCTATAGAATTCAACTTCCGTGTTGGTAAGTAAATCTGTGCTTCTGGGAACCTCAGGAACTTTCCAAATTGAGTCACAAAGTTGTCCTAAAAGGAACTTTTCTGTATAAATAATCCGGAAATGGTAGCAAAACTCCTCATTCATTAGCCGCTGATTAATTCTTTTTGCTTTCACAAAGTCTGATCGACGTGATTTGTAAAGTTCAATATAGAAGCTATCTCCTTTGTATCCATGCCCTGTGCAGCCAAGAACTAAAAGTATCATTCCAACAAAAACCCTCATTCCTCTAAATTTGAAGAAGTGTACGTGTACTGGTTAGACTTTTTTATAACAATGCCAGTATTATTCTTTTTTGTCACTTGCACATCTTTTGAATTATACTGGTTAGTGCCAGCTTTATTAAAGTGTCATAACAATTTCGAACTCATTTTTAGTACCCTCGACAGGTTCAAAATCCATAGTTGTTCCGTCATAATTCCAGAATCCGATTGGTGAAGAAGAATTATCTCCATTGATGGCTCTATTCCAGGAAAGGGCATCATCCCTTCCCATCGCATCCCAAGGAGTATCTGCCAATAGATTGTAGTCATTGCCTGAAAGTAAAACAGCATAGGTTGACGAAGAATTCAAACCGATTCCAATTCCAGGTGTACCAACACCTACTCCTAAAGACAAGGAATTAAATTCTTTTGCCCTGCCATCCGGGGAAACATTATAATTTACACTACCTGATGCTACTAATCCATTCGCACCGAAAGTTGCTAGTAACGAAGCTCCACGACCTGAGACAGAAGTAACTAGTTTATTTGGCGCAAATGAAATATTTGCAGTCGCTTGTGCACTTGGAGCAATTGCAAAATTCCTGAAAGAATTCGGAGTCATATTATTATCCCGACCAGCGGTTACACTGAAAAACAAAGCAGCATTCCCCCTTGGATCGACAGCAATTCCCGCCGCAGCTGAGGTAGCAACTCCTAACTGGACACCACCGGAAACTGTGACTCCTACTGTAGATTTACTCTGTTGAGCTAAAAATTTTAGCGTTGCATATCCCCACCCTTTTCCTTCTTCATCGATACCATAGATTGGAGAATTGTCAGACACAATAAAAGGTGACTGATTTGGATATTTCACTCTGTCAGGGTCCAAACTCAAAAACCTCCCCAACCTACTATCATAAATCCTCGCACCAAAATCCAAACTATTCCCCAACCCCTTCGCCTCATTATCCTTCTCCATCCCATTAAACCCAAACCTATACTGGTCCTTCTCATCACAAATAGTCACTACCCTGTTCTCCGGAACAAGGGTCGTATT
>JAEYQO010000026.1 GCA_023409975.1 Bacteroidota bacterium
GATCCGGAACACTGGTGGTCTTAGACCTGGATCCCTCCTTCAGATGAAAGCTCCCCCAGTTGCTGGAAATGGCACCAAGGTCCAGAGCATCCACCGTACCATCGCCATTGCAGTCCGCATGATGGTAGTTAACACCGTTCACAAACGTATCGGCCCAGGGAGCACACCATTCTGCCTGCCAGTTGGTAGTAGCACCAACTCTTGGGGCGCCTGTACTACCATAGGCTACAGCAACCGCCAGAGGATCATAGACATTGACGGTCCAGTCACCATTGGCATCACCCGCCCAGACACTGTCGGTGGTGCACTGCCTGAGCAGCACTGCAATAGTTTGTTCGGTATAGCTTCCCGCATCACAGCTATTGTCAGTCGCCCTAACATTGATAAAGAAGAATGGTAGCGTGGCAGGATCTGCTGAGGCTGGCGTGGTCCAGTCGATCGTTGCAGAACCGGTTCCGGGACCGGATAAGGTCGTGGTAGTGAAACTGAATCCTGGTAGTGAGGGAGCTGAAACAATCAGTTCAACCGAATCGTTCTGTGCATCTGTATAATTGATCGTCACCGAATGCATCTGTCCCGGACAGGTTACCACCTGAAACTGTCCTAAGGAGGAAGGTGATGGCGCTGGAGAGGCCACCCCGGACAACGTGGTAACCTGAATATCGCGAGAACTATACCCCACCAACTGACCGGCCCGGTAGTCGCTCACCCGGAGTGCGAGATTAAAACGACCAGACATCGGCGTTGTGAGTTCCAGCATTTGAGTGGCACTGTTAATCTGCGCAAGGCTTCCTGGTCCGAAGGGGCTTGTAAGCGTGTAACCCATGATCAAAGGAATGGGAATGCCATTGGCTGACTGAGGCTGATAAATCTCGTAGGCGATACTATCCTGTTCCGCATCAACAGCCTGAACAGACAGTGCATTCATACCAGTTGTACCAACGTAATGGTGAGGGGCGTTGGCGACATAGGGGCTGGAATTGTGCACAGTGCTATTATTCAGAAAGGCCTTAATGTAGAGCTCTTCCGAGCCGGGATATTGGAGATTGGAGATGGAGACATCGCGACAGCAGATCGTCCAGCTTATAGACCAATCCACACAGGGAACTAAAGTGACGGTATCCATCAGGATGTTGCGGGTGTACTGGGGGAAGCTGGAATTAGGCATACTACAGGAACCCAACTGATTACAGGGATACAGGGATAGCGTGTCGGTAGATAACACTGGAAGTGATCTTGAAAATGTGCCACAGGACCCGGAAAACTCTACCGTTGTGAACTGGGGTGGAAGGGCGCCTCCGTTTACACAGGGTGAAATCGTAGTAAGGTACACACGGTAAACATCACCATATCCTGTGTATTCATACCGTATGTCGGCAGAAGACACATGGGATGCAAAAAGTCTGACGGTAAATAACAGGCAGAGCATGGTCAGGGTAATTCTCTTCATAGATGTAGTTTTCTAATAGAGATGGGGAGATAGTCGGAAAGGTTGGGTACGTGAATTAAAAAAGCCGCCCCGAACGGGGCGGCAAAAGGGTTCGAAAGGGGGTGGCTCGGCAACCTGATTTAACTAAAAAGGGTATCCTGTTGTTTCAACAAAGTTGCGAGCATTTTTTAACGCTAACTATGTGAAAAATACCCCGGAGCCAGGGTATTTTTCACACTTCTACCCGTTGTCCGGCTAACTCAGACAGTAAAATAGTCAAATTTTCCAAACTGCGATACCACACCTCAGGCTTTCAGAAATTTCTTTATATCGTCCACATGACCATAGAGCACGAGTATATCCCCCTCATTCACTATCGTACTCGTAGAGGCCACCTCCTCTACTTCGCTCACCTTTCTGGTGGCACCCAGAACATTCTTTTCCGTGCGGGTTTTTTTGATAGCCAGAATAACCACATTATAATTTCGCCGGAAACCAATTTCTTCGATGGACTTTCCATGACATCGGACGGGCACCCTGGCTTCTACAATATTGTGTGCTTCAGAAAGGACGAAAGAATTGATGACCCCCTGCATCGTAAGACTGGTGGCCAGCCTTTCTGCAGACTCTTCCTCCGGATGAACGATCTCATCCATTCCCATGGCTTCCAGGATGGTGATATGTAACGGAGACACAGCCCTGCAGATGATTCTTCGCGCCCTAAGCTGCTTCAATAGCGCGGTGGCCATGATATTGGCGCCGGCATCCTCCCCGAGAGCGATGATCACCACATCTGACTCTGCAAGCGGCAGGTTCTTGACAGCCTGAGGATCGGTTACGTTGATACAAACAGTGTGGGTAATCTGATCCTTCAGCATCTCCACCCTGTTCATGGTCATATCCACTCCAATCACTTCATGACCTCTTTCGGTGAGCTTTGTGGCAAGAGAGGCACCAAAGTTTCCTAAGCCGAGGATAACGAATTTCATATATAGTCTTTTAGTTGATCAAAATTTCATCCTTCGCATAGCGGTAGTTCAGGTTAACCGCCTTTCTCATGAAAGCGACCATCAGCGTCAGCGCTCCTACCCTGCCGATGAACATAGTGAGCAGGATCACCATTCTGCCAGGCGTACTCAATTCGGGTGTAATGCCCAGACTGAGACCTGCGGTGCTATAGGCCGCAAAACATTCGAAAGCAATATGAAGGAGATCCTTATCGCTGTCGAAAGCTGCTATCAGGAACACAGCGAGACCGATAAAAATGAGCGATAGTGCAATAACGGCGAAGGCGCGCCGGATAGAATAGTCCGATACCTCCCGCCGGAACACCTCGACACGGTTCTTACCACGGGCGATGCTCAGAAAATTCAGCGTTGCCAGGGCCAGGGTGCTGGTTTTGATCCCTCCTGCTGTAGAAGCCGGGGAGCCCCCCACCCACATCAGAAAGAGGACCATCATAACGGTGGAGAATCGCAGGTCGAGCAGATTGACATTATTAAATCCGGCTGTACGCGGTGCTGTAGCCGTAAAAAAAGCCGTTACGATCTTTCCGGAGCCCTTGTGTTCGACGAGGGTATTACTATACTCGAAAAAATAGATCAGTATGGTCCCTACCACCACCAATAACCCTGTGGTAACCATCACGATCCTCGTGTTGAGATTGATCACCCCTGGCAGGTAAACCCAACCCTTTCGCCGATTGTACTTCACCAGCTTGTTCCGCACCCCGGACTTTAGATACTGCATAAAATTGAAGACGATCGGAAAGCCCAGGCCTCCGAGAATGAACAGTATGGAAACGAAGAAGAGGAAGGGATAGTTGAAACGGAAAACTTCTTCATAAAGACCCGGACCAAGCGTGGAAATACCGGCATTACAGAAAGCAGAGATGGCGTGAAACACTGCAAAATAGACCCTGTCGCCAAGATCGGGCATGGCATCCGGATGTATACTGATAAACAGCACTATGGCTCCGACGGCTTCTATCGAGAGAGTAACCATTACAATTTTCTTCAGCGTCTCGAAGACCTCGGCCATTTTCTCAGAGTTGGTAATATCCCGAAGCATGAGTTGGCTCTGGAAGCTGGAGCTATCCTTAAAAAAGTAGGCGAAGAAACTGGTAAACGTCATGATGCCGAGGCCACCGGTCTGAACGAGTCCGAGGATGATGGTATGTCCCAGGGGTGTAAAATGAGTTGAAAAGTCAACGACCATCAGTCCCGTGACACACACAGCGCTGGTGGCGGTAAACAGGGCATCCAGAAACGAGATGCCCGTGTAGGTAGCCTTTGGGAGCAGGATCAGCAGGGTGCCGATGAAGATCATAAAAACGAAGCTGAGGACGAACAGCAGGGCGGGGTTCATTTGCTTCTGACTGAGCCGGATGCGCAACCTGGAGAATTCCCGCACGAAAACAACAAAGAGGAGCAGATAATTCCAGACAGGGAGGTTGAGAAAGCCGAGATTGGACCACTGAGTTTTGATCCAGCCACTCAGGATGAGGTTAGCAAAGAACAGGATGAGCAAGCCCGCGATCAACAGGATGTCGAAGACCCAGATACCCGGCGTTTGCTTAGGTGTAAAAAACACATATCTGAATATCTGAGAAACCGGGATGGCCAATAAGAAAAACAGGTAGATATCGTGTAAAACAAGAGAAACGGAGGGCTGGGTAACGAACCCGAAATCGTAGATGATCAGGAGCAGCGAGATCAGGCTTAATACTAAAGGCGTTCTCCTTAAACGTTCCAGAAACTTTTTAGTGGTACCTGATAAAGGCATCAATGGTGAACTTGAGTTAGGACTCAAAGGTAATCATGCGGGAATAACTTGCCAGTTGTTCGCAATGGGTTCAGGAAAGGCTGTGAGGGGCCTGACTTCAGACCTATGGTTTTCAATATGTTATTATATGAAGCTGATCTATGTAAAGAACAAGTTCTGATGTAAATTTGTAGGGATTGCTCAAGCGAAGGAGCATGTAATACCATGCGTGAAGGAAAAGAACTAATACTAGCCACTAAAGAATTTGCAAAAGAAATCAGATGGAAGAGCTGGTATCATACAATCACAACCCTTCTATTGTTAATTGGCTCTATAGCCGGGACCCTCTTGTTTCCCTGGCTATGGGCCCGGCTCCTGTGTAGTGTATTTGCTGCATTGATGCTGTCGAGGTTCTTCATTATTTTCCACGACTACCAGCATCATACCATCCTGCACCGGTCGAAGGCCGCGAAAGTGATCTTTACCATTTTTGGCTTTTATATGTTAACGCCTCCGAGTATCTGGAAGCGATCGCATGATCATCATCACAAGCACAATGCAAAGCTATTCAGTGCGAGTATCGGTTCTTACCCGATCATGACGCGGCAAAAGTATCTGGAGACCTCGAAGAAAGAGCGGTTCGGATATCTGGCGTTAAGGCACCCGCTCAATATGTTTTTCTCCTACATTACCGTCTTCCTTTACGGAATGTGTTTCAGATCATTCATCAGCAACCCATCCAGACACTGGGATTCGCTGGCTGTTATCCTTGTACATCTGGGCATTTCGGCGTTCCTGCTGATTCAGTTCGGCTGGGCTACGCTAATCATCACATTTTTACTTCCTTTTTTCCTTTCACATATGCTGGGCGCCTACCTGTTCTATGCCCAGCATAACTTTCCGGGTGTTGTTTTCCGGAACAATAAAGACTGGAACTATACCAAAGCTGCTCTCGAATCTTCGAGTTATATGAAGATGAATCCGTTTATGCAATGGGTGACGGCTAATATCGGCTATCATCATATCCATCATCTGAACGCCCGTATCCCATTCTATCGACTTCCGGAGGCGATGGAGAAGCTCCCTGAGCTTCAGCAGGCCAAAACCACTGATCTGAGTCCGGCAGAAATCATCCGTTGTTTGCGGTTAAAAGTCTGGGATCCCGAGCAGAACAGGATGATTGGGTTTAGGGAAATGGGGGGGCGTTAGTCGTTAGTAATTATGTAAGAAAGACATAGTGCAAGTATATGCGGTCATCTGAAAAGAGCCGAAATTTAATTGAGATATGCGATCTAGTGTCGCCCGATTAATTACAATTAAAAACTTGCACT
>JAEYQO010000027.1 GCA_023409975.1 Bacteroidota bacterium
TCGAAGGGCTTTGGCTCGTTCTGGGGTGTGATTTGGCTGGTTTTCTCAGATCCGTAACTAAACCCCGGCTGTAACTGTAACTTTGGGAGAATCATAGAGACTGAGTCTGTGTTTCAGAGATATGGCGGATTTCCCCGGACAACAGTGTTTGATAATATTAATTTTATAGGACACAATCTGATTTATGTTTCGTCTGCCTTCTCTCCGCCGTTCGTTTGCTGAATTCCAGAGTACCCTGTTAAGGTTTCCCCTCGTTCTGTTCTCAGCATTCTTGCTTTGTATTTCTGGTATCTTACTCACTTACAAAAATCCGGATAATACTGAACACTGGTTGATGCGGATAGCATTGACTTCCGCGCTGGCTATTCCTTCATTTCTTGCCATGAATCTCCGTGGTCGCTATCGGGGATTGAATTTGATCAGGCAATTATTCGAACACCTGGTTTTGATCGCGGCTCTTGTTGCATTTTTCCTTTCAATGGATCATCCTCCCTCGGCACAGGATGGTATCAGGTTCGCAATGCTGATGACTGCCTCCCATCTCCTTGTCGCCTGTGCAGGTTTCCTCGGGAGAGGTACTACGCGTGCCTTCTGGCAATTCAACAGGATGCTTTTTATCCGCATCATCACTTCAGGCATCTTCAGTCTTGTATTATTCGCAGGTCTCGCAGGTGCATTGGGAGCCCTTCATGCATTATTCGATCTGGACATCGCCGATGATCTCTACGGAAGGGTGTTCATTTTGATAATGACCCTGTTCAACACGAGCTTTTTTCTTGCAGGCGTGCCAGCATCGTCTGAGGCGCTGGAACAGGAAGAACATTACCCGAAAGTGCTAAAGGTTTTTGCGCAGTTCGTCCTGTTACCACTGGTGTTTATTTATCTGTGCATCCTGCTCAGTTACGAGGTGAAGATCATCCTTACCTGGAATCTGCCCCGGGGCTGGGTGAGCAATCTTGTAATCGCCTACGGTATCGTAGGAATCCTGAGTTTTCTGCTCTTATACCCTGTCCGCAATGATCATCATTGGATCCGGCTATTTACACGGTGGTTTTATTTGCTATTACTGCCACTTTTAGTACTGATGTTCATTGCTGTCTTTGTAAGAATTGGCAATTATGGTCTTACTGAACCACGGGTGATCGGGCTCCTGCTGGCACTATGGTTATCTTTTATTACCTTGATTTTTTTATTCAGGCCAGGGACGGATATCAGGTTGATACCCGCGAGCCTGGCTATTGTGGCGCTCCTTTTTGCTGCCGGACCGTTCAGCGCCGAAGCGCTGTCCCGGAACAGCCAGCGCAGCCGCCTCGAGCAGCAACTGACTGATCTTAAATTGCTTCAGGACAAGAAAGCTGTTCCCTCTGAAGATCCATCATCCGTCAGCCGGGAGGCGCAGGGCAACTTGTCGAGCACCATACTGTATCTATTAAAGTATCACGGGCCGGAAAGTCTTCAGCCATGGATAGAAACGGATACTATGTCCGGAGGAGAACGTCAGAGTTATACTTATGCACAAGATGTCATGAAGAGTCTGAATCTGGAGTTTGTGTACCCTGGTGCGTCATCGATCACAGAACTGAGCTGGGTTAATTTTAATGCCCCACATGAAGCAATTTCAGTGGAAGGATTCGACTGGGTGCTCTTACTGTCCACGCGGGATCAGCAACATCGGGATTCAGGACTGCATCTTCGTTCGAAAGGACCTAAACCGGGCTTTCAGCTTTTCGATGGAAACAAGTCGATTTCCCCAGTGATCGATCCGGCCGTGTTTTTCGAACAATTTTTGAATAAACACCAGCCAAAGAATGCGATGATTGAGCTCCCGGCAGAACAGCTAAGTCAGGATGTAGAAACGGATCATTACACACTAAAGATTTATTACACCCGTCTCGCAGGTCCATTACATAGTGATCCGGACAGCGATCCTCGCTCTGTCAGCGTGGACCCCGACTATAGTGGGTATTTATTGATCAGGAAGAAGTGACCGGGGCTGGTGAACTTAATCGAGTTTGCGTTCAAATTTTACATCTTTAATGAACCAGAACAGTGTCGAAATACGAACAGTTACCGGCTCTGTGGAAGCATCATTTTTCCTTAGGTCGAGTTTTACGTAAACAAAACGTACCGGACTAAAAGGCTCCCCTGAAGGGAGATGCTCTTTGCCGAATGTTGAGATGGTTTGATAACCGGTCATTTGATATCCCTTTTGTTTTAACCAGGGCAGTATTTCTTCCCGGAGTGCCCTTCGGACAAAAAAATGCGGTATCACAAAGGCAGGCAGAATGATAACCCCAAGTACAAGCAAAACTATTAGCAGAAGCGACATTGCAGCAATTTAGCGAATATTCGCTGTGTTAAATATGATAAAAGCAGGCTACTTTTGCGGGCCATCGTCTTGTCCATCTTGTTCAAGGTGTTTTTTAAGTTGATTTAAAGTCATGCTGTTGCCTTTGATAAAGAACTCCAGCAATTCCAGCCAGCGTTTTTCATTCTTATATCCGATACCATAGAGTATCAACCTTGTGGATTGGTCCCCTGTTTCCTCAAAATCGTAAACGCTATACAGATTCTTCTCCTCCCCCTTCATAAATTCAGGGAAATTCTCATTGAGTTCAGCTTGCATCACGATCTGCCTGTGGGGTATATAGAAAGAGATATGCAGTACAATTGTTCCCTTATCCCCAATCTTTGCTTCAGGGTTATAATGTGTCCTGATTCGGCCATTGATGCGAAAGTCCATTTCCACCACCGGCGTTGCCCAGGGTTTCCAGCCTTCTGGAGTTGTCAGCGCATCCCAGACCTTCGCGATCGGTTGATTGATGACGATCTCCTGAACCAGCATGATCTCGCCTGAGGGTAGGGTGTCAACCCTATTGTTTGTTTGCCCTTTTGAAGAAATAGAGATCACCAAAACAGAAATCAGAAATAGCAAGGTTTTCATGAAGTGGAACAGCTGAAGAAACAAACATATAGAAACAGTTAGTTCTGAAGAACAGAAATTTGTCAATCACCAAAGATTAATTAAGTTTGCCGCCCGCTGCCCGGATGGCGGAACTGGTAGACGCGTCAGACTCAAAATCTGGTATCTTCACGGATGTGCAGGTTCGATTCCTGTTCCGGGCACCTTCTTTAAAACCCGCCTTCATGGCGGGTTTTGTTTTTCACCCTCTCGGGATGATCGAACCGGCTTTGTATTTTTGATTACATTAGTTAATTTGTTCTGGCTAAGGCAATTGGGAGCACTGGCATCAAGTGAGGTTTTGACAATCCTATTAGCTACAGGCTAATCCCAGACACACTATTTTGACATAAAATAACAGCTATCCAAATGGGCTTCTTTAACAAGCTAATGTCTACAGGACAACCCGCTCATGACACTTTATTTAAGGCAGCAAAGAGAACTGTGAACTTCTTGGCACCGGAAAGGGCAAATGATAGCGCAACGGTTTTGGAATGTATACTGTTCGCTACATCCTATATTTTTATTACTCTTCATAGCAGGAATATACCGAATTACAACGATTTTACTGTAAAGTATACTAAACTACTCTTCGCTTTCATAGACGAGAACAACCTCGCTCATCGGATGCGTCCAGACGTCAATCGCTTTATCGATCAGCACATGGACCTTTATTCACGAGATTTTCATGCTCTCATGCAGAACCAAGATTTTTTACCGGTGAAAACATTAACGGCGATAATGAACCCTTTGTGTGCAGTAGATAGGCAGGTAGATAGTAGGGTTTTCAACCCAATGTTGAGTTTTGGTATTGCAAAAGCCTATTCTGAACTCTTAAAAACAATCAACGATAAATTTTAGCTTATGCCCAACATGGTTAACAGTAATTTTAGTAGTTGCGGCTATAGGAGGGTTGATTGGTTATTTCAGTTCTAACTCTGGCGACAGGACAAAAAACGCTGTTGAGGGCGCGACCACGGCAGGACTTGGTTGTGGTTACATTATACTACAAATCTTTCTTGCTTTTACTTGGTTTATGGATATTAGTTAAAATCGGTTCCTGGCTATTTGGCTAAAATGAGATTCATAGTTAACTAGATTTTATTTCGAGTCCAAGTCATAGGTAATATAGTGAGTACATTCTGCATTATCGGAAGCACTTATTCTTCTGTCATTTGAGCTAATAACTTCAAATCTTCAACAAACCGGTTCGAGAATTGTGCTGGCAGGGGCACAAAATGAGAGCGGGGAGCGGCAGAGCGAAGAGCGATGACCTCCCCGTTCTCATTTTCCCTTCGCTCTCCGCTCTGAAAATGAAGAGCGAAAGTGCGGAGGGCAATAACGCTATTCTTTCGTTCCCTTTTGCACTCCGCTCTCCTTATTTATCTTTAGTTCATGTTCTCCTATGAAAAGCTTGAGGTGTACAGGAAAGCCTATACTACCAACCAGACCATATACAGAATACTAAAAGGCAAAACCGATATACCCCGCTATGCCAAAGACCAGCTAGGCAGGGCAAGCCTGAGCACTATGCTAAATATAGCTGAAGGCAGTGCTAAATTCAGCGACAGAGACAGAAAGAACTTTTATACCACTGCGCGGGGCTCTGCATTTGAATGCGCTGCACTAATCAGCTTTCTGTGGGACGAGCAGGAATTGACCGAAGAGGTGAAAAGTACATTGCTGAACAGCTATGAAGAAATATCCAGGATGCTCTTTACGATGATAAAAAACCTGGAGGCGAAGACATAGACACAAAATGAAGAGCGGAGAGTGGAGAGCGAAAGTGCGGAGGCAAATGAAGAGCGGGGTGCGGAGAGCGAAAGAGCGGAGGCAAATGAAGAGCGGAGTGCGGAGAGCGAAAGAGCGGAGGCAAAAACTCGATTCTTTCGTTCACTTCGCTCTCCGCTCTGTTACTCCGCTCTCCACTCTGTTTATCCTATTGCCAAAGTATTTTAATTGGTACCGCCCAGAGGTTCTTTCCAAAGGGTACTGCGTCTTTACCAGTATAAAGAATGATCCCTCCCAGGAACTCCTCCCCCATGATATTCTGTAGCATTCGGATGGAATCGAAATCCCTGGCGTGTACCATTTCAGATTTTTTTACCTCAATAGCTAATATGGAACCATCAGAGCGTTCTAACACAAAATCTATCTCTTTATTATCGCTGGTTCGGAAATGAAATAGTTTTGCCCGTGTTTCACTGAATGAAAGTTGCTTCGTCAACTCAGAAGCAACATAGTTTTCCAGGATTCTGCCATATAGCTCGGGTCTGTTTCTTTCAATATCAATAATATTCAGATCCAACAGGTGACAGAGCATCAAAGTGTCAGTCAGATAGCCCTTGGACGACTTAACCATTCGCTTGCCAATGTTTTTGTACCACGGAGATACATCAAAATTGACAAACATCATTTTTAAGATATTTCGGTAAGTCTTACCTGTAACTGAGTTTAGACCAGCGTCTCTGGCAATGTCTGAATCATTGATTAGTTGCCCTGCACGGGAAGCAAGTATCCTCAGCAAAATCGGTAATATAGACGCCTTCTCAACTTCAGCTAACATTTTTACATCCCTCTGTAGAAGTGTGGTCAGGTAGCTGTCAAACCAGATTCTCCGTCCCCCGGCATCCATCGTGATAAGTTCAGGGAAAGTCGAGAGCGATATGGCGGTATTTAAGTCAAGTCCCATATCATTGATTCCCTGAAACTCCAGACCGAAAAGCCGGTCCAAACCATTCCCCTTACTAGCAATTGCCTCTGAAGTACAAAATGGATATAAAGTCAGGACGTTCATTCTGCCCACCAGTGGATCAGACAATTTCGGCAAAGCCATAATATTCGCTGAGCCTGTCAAAAGGTAACGGCCATTAGCCTTCGCCTTGTCTTTCAACCGCACTTCGTCAACAACAGTTTTCAATGCTCTGAATAGTTCCGGCACTAGTTGAACCTCGTCTATTATAAGTGTGGATTGATAAGCTCTGAGAAATGCTTCAGGCTCTGAAGCTGCTGCTGCAGATATTGTAGGACGATCAAGTGTTATATATGTCACAGACCCGGACTTCCCGAACTCTTCACCAAGAGTCTGCACCAGAGTACTTTTACCAGCCTGTCTTGGGCCATTCAAAAAAACAATTGGACTGATGTTCATTGCCAGCTTTATCTCAGCGGCAATTTTACGTGGGATGATGGCCATGATTCTTGTAAATTTAAAGAGAGTCTTTAAATTTTTTAAAGTCTGGCTTTAAAATTGCAAATTTTTTTAAAAAACGTTATGATCTTAAAGGTTGGCGATATTTCTTATGATCAGGATCACACATCCGGTCTGCTGTCAGAAAAGCAGACGGGGCAGTTTATTAGTCATTCCAGGCTTTGAGTACCTTAGAGCTTTAGAATCTTATGTTTCGTACGCGCCTTGTAATTTTGTAACGTCAGAATATACACTCCTCGTTCCAGATGGCCGATATTGATGATGGGCGACTGGCCAACTTTCCGTTTCAGCAGGACCTGGCCATTCAAATCGCAGATACTTACTGTAGTCTCCTCAGTGAAAGTTCCTTCTTCAAGCGTAATAGTCGACGTTGAAGGATTTGGATAAAACCACAACTTTTCTCCTGAAACGTTAGTAAAGCAGCCATTAATGACATAGGTATGTGTGGAGGTGTTTATTTTTACACTGTCTCTCCATTCATGTGCAGCAATTGAAATCAATACAGAACCCTTCGGTAAGGTTCCGCTAAGTTTTCCAGAGGTCATGTTGAAATCTGTGGTGTGGGCCGTCCCAAATGGAAATTCTGCAGCGTATCCCGATTTATATACCACTTCAGCGTAAGGAGGGGGGGCTGGATATGGTTTGGCGTCACTGGGTGAACCGCCTGTCAGGGGAGTGTTTAACTCAAAGCTTAGCGAATCGCCATCCGGATCAGTTACGAAATGCTCAAGAACGATGGGACCCTCAGATGTAATATCCTGTGGTTGGTAATCAGCAAATACAGCACTACTATTCCGGTTGCTGCCACTTGCATCAACTGTACAATGCAATGTCATGCCTGTGCTGAGCGCATCGTTCAAATTAACAATACCAGAACTAAAACAACACCTCTGGTATACTACGTGATAAGGATCAGGATGTTGAGGTAACTCGATCGTGTCTTTAAACTTTATCAGGGTAAAGCAGACATGCTTTTCGTTGGCACATCCATATACATGCGTTTCTGATTTTTTTTCACTATCCGATATCACTTCCAGTCGTTGAAAGCTGGACTGATTTGTTCCTCGAAATACGGATATGAACGCAGATGAATCCTGCACGCGTAATATTTCCGAGCCATGTTTACAATCCTGATAAATTGTTAAAGTAATCTCATATTGATCATTACCGAGATATTTGTAACTCATATGCCCACCATTTTGGTGAGTTCCCATGGCGCTATTGCTCAAACAGAAAAAAGCCAGGACCAGAACAAAGAATGGGGGTTTACACAGAGGGTTGAAGTACTTCATCAGGTAAATTTATCTGTAAATATATATGATCACAGTAATAGAAATCCAGAATATTACTACTACTCACCTGGCTTCCTGGCCCTTCCCTCAATACGTTTAAGATATTTCTTTCGGAAGTAGTAATCCTTAATCTTCAGGAGTAAATCTTTATCAGGTTCCGTAGCGTGAAACTGTGCGAACAGAGGTTCCACCTCCGCGCTCCATTGGTTTAGATGGTCCTGAATTGCTTTGGAAACGCTTGCCTTTAAGGCGGCATCTTCCTGCTCTATTTCCAACTCACTGACTGACTCATTCAGCTCCATCATTTCCATTAGGAATTCAGGTGGTAAACTATACTTCTCCTCTTCTTCCAAAACACCATAAAATTTCAATACAAATTTCAAAGTAGCGTCCTCGTCTTTTAGCACCCGGTAAGCCTCATTGTTCAAAGCCGACATGCGGATAGCTTCCTGAACTGCCTCGGCACCACCCTGCGCAAATCTGTCCGGATGAAATTGCCGGCTGAGTTCATAAAATTTCTTTTTTACCTGTCCCGGATCCGGCCGGAAACTAACTGGAAGCCCATACAACTCAAAGTAGTTCACCATCCGGCAAATTTGAGCACATTATCTTTGTCCGCAAAATGACAAAATGATTCGCATAGGACTGATCAGAGAGGAGAAAACACCCCCAGATACCAGAGTAGCCTTTACTCCCGAACAATGTGCCCGTATTCAGCAGGAACATCCGGTTCAGTTCTTCGCTGAGCCTTCACCGAAAAGATGCTACAAGGACACTGAATATGAAGCCGCAGGGGTTACCCTGACCTCCGATCTATCGCATTGCGATATACTTCTGGGAATCAAAGAGGTTCCTTTGGAAAAACTGATAGAGGACAAAACCTACTTTTTCTTTTCACATACAAAGAAGAAGCAGCCATATAATCAGAAATTGATGCAAACGCTGATCCAGAAGCGGATTCGCATGATCGACTACGAATGTCTCACCCATGCGGACGGTCAGCGAATCCTGGGTTTCGGCTTCTTTGCAGGTGTTGTTGGCGCTCATAATGGTCTGCTGACTTATGGAAAAAAGTTTGGTCATTTCGATCTGAAACCTGCCCACCAATGTCTTGATTTTGAAGAAATGGTTGCGCAGTACAAAGATGTTTACCTCCCGAATATTAAGATTGTTATCACTGGTTCAGGTAAAGTAGCATCCGGCATAGTAGAGATCATGGATCAGATGGATGTAGAGTATATTGAGCCGGAGGATTTTCTGGAACAGGAATTTGATTATCCGGTTTATACCCATCTGAAAGGACATACCTTATACCAGAGAAAGGATACTGGTACCTACCATCGAGATGATTTTCACCGTAATCCCCAGGATTATATCTGCCTGTTTCCGCAATACCTGGCAAAGGCGGATGTTCTAATGAATGGAATCTACTGGGACAGGAATGTTCCCAGATTGTTCGAGAAAGAGGATGTACTAGATGAAAGCTATAAAATGAATGTTATCGCGGATATTACCTGCGATATTGAAGGATCTGTGCCTAT
Organism: Bacteroidota bacterium; assembly: GCA_023409975.1. Taxonomy (GTDB): domain Bacteria; phylum Bacteroidota; class Bacteroidia; order Chitinophagales; family Chitinophagaceae; genus JAFIGV01. Next base: position 9,007 of record JAEYQO010000027.1, read on the forward strand.
CAATATCGGTGCTTCCTCTATCGCAGACCCGGTATATGGTATTGATCGCCTCACGCTTGATCGTACCGAACCATTTCTAAACTCCGGTAAAACCATCGATATCATGGCAGTGGACAATTTACCGAACGAATTACCACGTGATGCTTCTAAACACTTCGGTTTACACCTGGAGAAGTATGTTCTTCCGGAGATCCTCAGCTCCGACCGCAGTGATATTCTAAAGCGGGCAACGATCTGTGAGGGTGGTAAATTGACTCCCGACTATGAATACCTGAGTGATTATGCTTTCTCATGATAAGCGTTCCTGCTTGTCATCAGTTCTGCAATTGCATCTGACAGGGTAGGATAGTCAAAACGAAATCCTGTGGCTAGCATCTTTTTCGCATCCACGTTGCTGCTTTTCAGGATTTCACCTGACATTTCCCCTAACAACAGCCGGAGGGCGGTTTCAGGTACGTAAAGGGGAAGTTTTAAGCCTTTTTTGTGCCTGGATATAGTTTCCAGGATCTTACGTTGACTGGCTGGTTCAGGTGCAACTGCGTTGAAAACTCCCGCGATCTTTTGTTGTTCAAGGCACCAGACGATCATGCGACATAGATCCTGAATATGGATCCAGCTCATAATCTGTCTGCCATTACCAGGAATAGGCATGGCCCCAAAGCGCAATGGCTGTACCAGACGCGGGAACGCCCCTTCATCCCTTCCAAAGACAATTCCGAACCGGAGAATGACGCGCCGTATTTGATCCCCTAAATCAGCGGAGGCCTCTTCCCACAGTCTGCAGACATTCGCAAGAAAATCTGTAGCCGGAGGGTCCTCCTCCCTGAAGGGAATGCCTGATTCATGGTCGGGTCCGTAGTAACCCACTGCAGAGGAAGCAATGAATACCCGGCATTGGCGCGCGTGTTGCTGTAACTGTTCTACCAGAAACCGGGTTCCCTGAACTCTGCTGCGAAGTATATCCTCTTTATGCTGCTGGGTCCAGCGTTTCTGAACCGAAGCGCCTGCCATATGCACGATACCATCAAGTTCCGGTAAATAGCTATAATCGATTTGCTCTCTTGCGGGGTCCCATTGGCTATAGAGAACTTTAGAATCGTCCCGATCCGAACGGGGCGTTCTACTGTATATGACGACTCTATAGCCTTTTTTCAGGAGCAGATCCGTTAATGCACTGCCTACGAAGCCGGTTCCACCTGTAATGCCGATAGTCTCCATTGTCTGGCGATTTACCATAAAGCTACCGGTTTTTCAGGCTAGCTCCGTTCTTCAGGGAGAACCTTTGTTCTAGCATAAATTATATTAAAAACATCTTGCTTTTGTTAACGTATTTTTTTACTTTCATGATGCAATATTTGATGCCGCATGCCGTTTTACCTTCTAAAAGCACTATATGACAAAAACGCTACTCCTCAATTTTAATGACGTAAATACCAGCAACGAGGCGACAGCCGTTGTAGAGAATGAAATGGTGCCGATCGATGAACTGGAGAAAGAAATGGAACCCCACCTCCGGGAGGCAGCCAAAGAGTTGCTTTCACCGGGAAAAGAGGTAGTCAGGGAACTTTTGGGTAAGCTTTTACGCTAGTTCGATAACGGTAATTTCGGGGAGTATCCCCACACGACCGGGGTAGCCGAGAAAGCCATATCCACGGTTGACATAAAGTTGTTGGTGCCCTACCTGATAAAGTCCCGCCCATTTTTCATATACATATTTCACGGGGCTCCACTTGAAGCCGGGTATTTCAATGCCAAATTGCATTCCATGAGTGTGACCGCTAAGCGTCAGATCGATATCAGGGAACTGTGTACTCACCTGTGCATCGAAATGGGAGGGGTCATGAGACAGCAGGATCTTTGCACCAATGGCATTGGATTCCAGACCGCGGTACGCCTGGTTCAGGTTTCCATGACGCGGGAAATGTGCTCGGTTACTCCAATTCTCCACGCCTAACAAAGCAATTTTTTCTCCTTCGCGTTCCAGGACCACATGCTCGTTCAACAACAGTTTCCAGCCCATCTTTTGCTGTAGCTGTTTCAGTTCCTCAAGATTAGAGACTTTATCATCCACCGTAGGCCATTCCACGTAGTCTCCATAGTCGTGATTCCCAAGGACTGAATACACGCCATATGGTGCTTTAAGCTTTGAAAAAATATCGACAAACGGCCTCAGTTCCTCTGCCTTATTATTAACAAGATCTCCGGTAAACACAATAACATCTGGCCGTTGCTCCATCGCCAATGCGACTCCTCGCTCTACTGCTTCGGGTGAATCAAAGCTTCCCGCATGGATATCCGATAGCTGGAGAATCTTAAGTCCCCGGAAGGCTGACGGAAGGTTTGGAAGCCTGACTCTGACCCGCTTCACCTGATAATTGTACCGGTTCGTGATGCCGAGTAGAAATCCACCCAGCGACAATCCACCCAACAAGAGTGCTATGCTTTTTAGAAACTGAGATCTGCTGATACCTCGGGAAGCTACAGCCTCTTCAGTTATGTCCGTAGCAGGTGCTAGTCTTGATATTATAAACATAATCACGCGCCGGATATCGTCTATCAGCATCACGGCCATGATCAGAATTTTACCAACGAAGAATCCAATGGTGAACGCTACAAGAAGGTTTTTCGTCATATGTGGAACAGCAGACCAGTCGATCTTGCGAACTAAAAGCATACTCGCCCAGGCAAGCAGACTCAGAAATATATACAGACTGAATACTCCTATCCGCCAGGGTTTCGGCAAGTTCCGCGTCATCGAGCGGACCAGGATGAAGCTGTAGAATTCAGCTACGATGATGAGTCCAATGGTGATAAGAAATCTCAATCCCATGTCTAATAGTTCAGGAAGTCCTCTATTTGTTCTGTAATCGCTCTGATCGTTATTTGCTGCAGAAATGTTCCATTCTCAGAAAGCTCTTCATTAATTCTGCTTAGCGGAAGCTTGTTGTAGAATACGTTCATCTTCAGGTAGTGAAGAATATTAGTCATATGCTCAATGCCGCGCAGGTTGCCGCCACGACCGTCAGCGACACCGACCAGCGCTGCCTTTTTATGCCACCAGCATTTTTTAATGTCTGTGTTGTCCAGTAAAAGCTTCAATATACCTGGGAAGCTGCCGTTGTATTCCGGCATGATGATCATGAATTTTTCACTCGGAATCAGTAGTTTGTCTTCCAGTTTTCTCAATTCCCGTCCTCGTTCCCAGACAGGTAGTTTCTCCAGTGATAGCAGTTGCACATCGACAGCCCTCTCCTGCATAAGCTGATAATACACCTTCGCCACTTTAAGTGTTCTGCTGTCCTTTCTGTTAGTTCCCGAAATAATCGTAATCATACAGTCCCGCAAAAATACGGGAATGCCAGGCAGCGGAAGTTATAGCCTTATAACCGGGGATGAATCTAATTCTCTCTCTGTAGCAGGTATTCAGCCAGATTTTTCAGATGAATCTTCCTTTTACTGAGTACAGCTACATCTTCCAGGCAGTTGAAGGCAGCATTTGAATATTTTGCCACCTCGAGTTTACAGGCTTCATCAGCACCTGTTTCACGGAATAACCTGAGCATTTGCTCAACCTTCTCAGGGTGGTCAGAGGTCAGCAGATTTGCTATCTCAGTTGCCTGTATTGTATCGGCGTTTTCAAGTGCTTTTAACAGTAGGTAGGTTTTCTTATTAGAACGAATGTCCCCACCGTTTTGCTTGCCCGTTTTTTCGGCGTTACCGAATGCATCCAGATAGTCGTCCTGAAGTTGGAAAGCGATACCCAGATTCTTGCCGAACTCATAAAGTTTATCTGCGTTGCCTTCTGTTGATCCACCCAGGAGCGCCCCCATCTTGAGGCTGCAGGCTAATAAGACAGAGGTTTTCAGGCGGATCATGTTGATATATTCTTCAATCGTGACATCCTCTCTCTTCTCGAAGTCCATGTCCAGTTGCTGACCTTCACAAACTTCTATTGAGGTCTTGTTGTATAGGTGCAGAATATTGGAAAGTGAATGACTGATGGCAGCCAATTGCTCATAGGCATATATGCTGAGTATGTCCCCGCAGAGTATTCCGGCAGTCAGTCCGTTACGTTCGTGGACCGTCTGCTGGCCCCTCCGAAGTGGGGCTTTGTCCATAATATCGTCGTGGATCAGGGAGAAGTTATGAAAAAGTTCAATTGCTACTGCAGCATGCCAGGCATTCTGGTTGATGGGACCAAAAAGTTCGTTAGACATAAGGCAGATAACTGGTCGGACACGTTTACCGCCTATACCCAGAAAGTAACGACAGGGTTCATATAAAGTCTCAGGCGTATCCGGGAAAGGCAGACTGGAGGTAAACCGTTCTTCAAACAGACCTACCAATTCGTTAAATGAATGCATGATTATTTTTTGCTTTTAGACCGGCCTTTCTTCTTAGGCGCCTCAAATTTAGGCTCTCTTTTCTTTTTAGGTTTGGCTTGTCTTTCCTGCTGTTCCGGTAGCTCCAGTAATGCAAAGTCGATCTGGCGCTTGTCGAGGTTTGCTGCAGCAACCCGCACCCGAACCTTATCTCCGATTCGGAACCGTATTCCCGTATTACGGCCCACCAATGCATATTCTGTTTCCATCAGTTCAAAATCATCAAATTGTGCAAGGTCAGCAATGGAAACCATGCCCTCACACTTATGTTCAACAGTCTCTGCCCAGAATCCAAAACTGGCAGTGCCGCTTACGACTGCCTCAAAATCCTCACCGACATAATTCTGCATGTACTCGACCTGTTTGTATTTGTTGGCGCTGCGTTCAGCCTCCATAGCCTTTCGCTCCATATCGCTGCAATGCCGGCACTGCTGCTCCATCTGTTTGACTGGTCTGACCTCTCCGTTGAGACATTCGAAAAGCACCCTGTGAACCAGAATATCCGGATATCTCCGGATCGGCGAGGTGAAATGGCAATAGTGTTCGAAGCCAAGTCCGTAGTGTCCAATGTTCTCGGTGGTGTACACGGCTTTTGCCATGGTCCGGATGCCCAGGCTCTCGAGTACGTGTTGTTCCGGTTTGCCTTTTGCCAGTTGAAGCATCTCATTAAAAGAAGCAGCAATTTTTTCTGGCGAGTTCAGATCGAAACGATGGCCAAATCTGGAAGCAAAGGTGGTAAACAGTTTGAGCTTTTCCTCATCTGGTACGTCATGCACACGATAAGCAAAAGGTACTGGTTTGTCCCTGAAGGTAATTCCCGCAACATATTCTGCCACTTGCTTATTCGCGAGGAGCATAAATTCTTCGATCAGTTGATGTGCTTCCTTACTTTCTTTCACTACGATGCCAATTGGTTTGGCCTGTTCATCCAGCTTGAATCTCACCTCCTGTGAGGAAAAATTGATGGCACCTTTCCGGAATCTGTCAGCCCTTAGGCGCTGCGCAATCTCATTCAGGGTTAAAACGACATCGCGGTGGTCTCCCTCAGCGCCTTCTATTATCTCCTGTACTTCCTCATAGGTAAACCTTCTTGCAGAGCGAATCACGGTTTTTCCCAGCCAGTAGTCTTCTATCCGACCCTGTCGGGTCATTTGAAAAACGGCCGAAAAAGTGTATTTGTCTTCATTGGGACGTAATGAACATAATTCATTCGAAAGGCGTTCTGGTAACATCGGTAATACTCTGTCCGGCAGGTAGACACTTGTGGCTCTTCTGTATGCCTCCTGATCCAGAGCCGATCCTTTTTCAATGTAATGGCTTACGTCCGCAATGTGTACACCCAACTCAAAAAGATTATCATCCAGTTTTCTGAAGGAAATGGCATCATCAAAATCCCTTGCATCCTCAGGGTCGATCGTGATGGTAAGAATGTTCCTGAAATCTCGCCTGTTATGCAATTCATCTTCGCTGACGCCTTCCGGATATCTTGCAGCATCCTCCATGACATCGTCCGGAAAATGCAATGGGAAACCGTTCTCAACCAGGATGCCCTGCATGGCAATTTCATTCATGCTCTCATGAGTGAGGATACTGATCACTTCACCCACAGGGTTTCTGGCCTTCGGCGACCAATCCGTTACCCTGACTATGGCTTTGTCACCCGTTTTTGCACCATTCAGTAAGTCTTTTGGGATAAAGATGTCGACGCTCATGTTTTGCTTGTCGGGAATGAGAAAAGCGAAATGCTCTTTCACTTCCATGGTTCCGCTAAATTCAGTCTGCCTCCTTCTTGTGACTTCCCGTATAGTACCTTCCTGACGGTTGCTTTTTGAAGTCTTGCTCCGTACCTCAACCATGACCTCATCTCCGTCCAAAGCAGTGCCCATATTATCCGGCCGGATCAGTATGTCTTTGTCCAGTCCCTCCACTATAACGAAGCCCATTCCGCTCCTGACTACTTCCAGCCTACCTTTCAGGAATTGCTCCTGCGAACCCTGCTTTTTCTTTTTTCTGGGTTTTTGTGCCATGCTTTAAATGATCTAATGAAGTATAAAATGATTTGTCTGAAGACAAATCAGCAACCCTGTGAATTTCTGCTCAAGATAAAAAAGGCTTGCCACGGATGAGGTTAGTATTTTGTAAATCCTGCGTTTTGTCTTTGCCAGAGTAGGTCGGGACATAAAAAAGGCAGACCCTGGGTCTGCCACAATTTCATAGTTTTCAGGCCTAAATCGGGCCGCCACCACCAGTAAAGCTACTTCCTGTAGGTGTACTGCCGGAATCAGAACGACCGCTGGTATGTCCGGAACGATCCATCATACCGGATAGCTTGTCCTTAAGTTTTCCGGCCTGGTCGCTCACATCTCTTTTAAGTTGACGGCCTTTGTCAGTTTTTAAAAATTGATTGGCAGCTACTGCGGCTCCTGCCAGTAATAACAATCTTCCAAGTTTCATAACAATTTGAGTTTAATGATTGATGCAACAAAGCACTCAGGATCATAGCATAATCATGCCATCGAGAATAGGGAAGGAAAGGGGTAGGGGACTAACGACAATAATGTCTCGCAGAGGACGGCGTTCAGAAAATCCTCCAAACAAGTTTAGGAGCTAGAAATTGATTTCAGGAGGGAATCAGAGATAACAGGATCAGAAAATGAACTCCGACCCATAAACCCTTTCTTTTACTTCCTGAACAATCCTCTTGGCCATGTTGATGGCTTCCTCTTCACCGGGTGCTTTCACGATAGCAAAAATAAGGTTACCATTTTCATGTTCGTAATAGCTGGAGCCATTCAGATTGGAATTGTTTTCAGCTTCTTTACACGTCAATATCTCATTCTTGGCAAAAACAATCCTGAAAGTCTTCATACGCACGGTTTTTCGGTTCATAAAAATCTTAAAAATTACGCCAGAACAGGTTAAAATCCGATGAAAACCTATAGGTTCTAATCTGTTTTACATCCTTGTGACTCATGTGTTTATAAGAGGAGCCTACCCCCTTAGCAGCCTAACGTCCTATATTTCTGTAAGTTCTGCGCCAGGAGTTGAACATGGCGAGCTTGGAGTACCAACCTTTTTGCAGTTTCTCAGACGCGTGACGGGACTGATCCGTTAAAATATGCTTGATGGCTGGTGGCCATGGCCCCTCCGAATATTGAAGAAGTTGCTCCTCATTACGGATGTTCATATTGCGCATCATACGCCACACTGCATCGTAAACGATAATGTTGCGAAGCATGTCTGTACCGAATTTCTGGAGGAGGATTAAGGTTTCAGGTAATTCAACCCGGGGATTGTTCAGGCAGCTTTGTGTGGTCTGTACCTCACTGATCCCGATGTTAATCAGCGGCTCGTCAATCAGGACAGCCTGGTGCCCTTTCGCCATTACGCGCAAATAATAGTCGATGTCCACCCTCCACTTCAATCGCAGGTCGTATTGTTCCTTAATACTCGCGTGAACCATGGTCACGGTGGGAGGTCCGATGATATTTTCGGCAAACAATATTTCAGGATAACGATGTAGCAGCCGGGTCCAGAGATTATTTTTCCCGAATCGTTTTAGAGTCCTCCTTCCATCATCATACACAGCATAAAAACTGCTGTAAAGGAATGTTGTCCCATTCCGGGCGCTTTGAGCAAAACGCTTCAGGCTTTCCGGTCCGGAAAACCAATCATCATCGTGCATCATCTTAATCCACTCCCCGCGTGCTAAACCGATATTGCGGTTCCAGTTTTCGCCCATGCTCACGGCTGGATTATTGCGATAATACCGGATCGGGAGATGGTTCTGACAGACTCGTACAAGTTGCTCCACACTATCGTCATCACTGTTGTCGGTGATCACTACTTCAAAATCGCGAAATTGCTGGTCCGCAATACTGTCAAACAGACGCCGGAGCAGGTCAGCTCTTTTATAAGTGGGTACACAGATTGATATAAACGGTGATGACATCAATGGCGTGCTTGCGCCAAAACTAACTGTTTTGGATCTCAGGTCAAAGTCAACAGTCGTCAATCAAAATAGTGAACAATACGACCCTTCACTTTCAAGCTGTCCTCGTCTTTCGCCCAGATTTCCGGCACTGTAATGTCCAGCTTTATTCCTTCAATTGTTACAATTGCCGTCTGCTCTTCAATTCCCGTGCTATAATATGCATCGTAAGAGCCCGGTAGAAAACCAATGACCTGGATCTCATTTTCCTCAGAAGGATATCGGACAATCTTATAGTTGCCGGAAACAGAAGGAAGACTGTCGTAGAAGGTTACACCGAATGTTGTTTCCTCACCCACTGCCTGAATGGATTTGTCTCCACTGATCGCAATGATGTCAGTCGTATAATCAGTACCATCTAATGTATAATGGCTCTGCTGCCTGTCAGGTTGGTCATTGTCTTTTTTGCAAGCTGCCAGTAAGAGAACTATCGCTGTGGGAATTGACCATAATAGACCTTTCATCCGTTCAGTTTTGACCAAAACTATGAAATCATCACCTGGTGAGGGGTGTAACCGTTTTCTAATTATTTGGGACGAATGCCGTAACGGGCAGCTTCACATTCGTTGCAATAGGTTTTTCCATCACAACCCACGATTCCAGGGCAGTGTGCAGGGCAGGCACCGTCATGAACAATGGAGGAGTCATAACAAGGGTGCTTGCCCCCTGATTTGTCACAGGCAAGTAAACCAATAATAAGTCCGAAGATCAGAAGTAAGTGTTTCATAAGATTTCTTTTTCAGGAGAATATATCAACTGACGAGCCAGGTTCGCAAAGCATTTGACAGTCTGAACAGGAATGACAAATAAATTACCTTTGAAGCCGTGTCGCTGCTCACCTACCATCTCTTCCTGGCTTTGTATCAACTGGCTGCAAGGATTGCTGCAATGTTTAACGTAAAAGCAGCAAAATGGGTGCAAGGGCGCCAGGGTTTGCTGAAAACTATAGAAGGCTCAGGCCTGAGAGCGGCTCGTCCTATCTGGATACATTGTGCTTCGGTGGGTGAGTTTGAACAGGCCCGCCCCCTGATAGAGGCCATCAAGAGCTCCCGGCCGGAACAAAAGCTAGTCGTCACTTTTTTTTCACCTTCAGGCTATGAGCTGCACAAGAATTATAGACTGGCTGATCATGTCTGGTATCTGCCTCTCGATGGTAACCGTCGCTCGGTGAAGTTCATACAGTATGTGAATCCAGGACTCGCCATTTTTATCAAATATGAGTTCTGGCATTACTACTTCAAAAGTCTCAGGAAAAGGGGCATTCCAACGGTGATCGCTTCAGCATCCTTCCGCAAAGAACAACCATTTTTCCAGTGGTATGGGGGCTTCTTTCGTCGGATGTTGCGGCAGGTTTCGCTGTTTTTTGTCCAGGACAAAGACTCAGCCGGGCTGCTGACATCCATCGGGATCGGATCAGGCAAGGTGCTGGTCACAGGGGATACACGCTACGATCGCGTCGCACAGATCGCCGCTTCGGCTCAGTCTTTTCCTTTGCTGGAAAGCTGGAAAGGTGCGGCGCCTCTGTTGATTGCAGGAAGTACCTGGCAGGATGATGAGCGGATTATTCACAATTGTCTTGATGTGCTGCCCCCGGACTGGAAACTGGTCGTAGCCCCTCATGAACTTCATCAGAGCAGGCTGAAGGAAGTAGTCATGCTTTTCGGAGCTGATACCATTCTCTATTCTGAATTGGAGGCAGGTGGAGGCGCACCGGGGAAGAGAGTACTGATCATCGACAACATGGGAATGCTTTCCAGTCTATACAAGTATGGTCAGATCGCATTTGTCGGAGGTGGGTTTCAGAAGGGGGGCATCCACAATACGCTTGAACCCGCAGTGTTTGGTTTACCCGTTCTTTTTGGTCCGGTCTATACCAAATTCGTGGACGCCGTAAGATTGAAACACCAGGGCTTCGGATTTCCTGTAAAAGATGAGGCCGAATACAGGAGGGTATTTCAGGGGCTGATAGCTGATCCCGGGGCACTGGCCGATCTGCAGAAAAGCTTACGGGCCTACATGCAGCAAAACCTGGGCGCCACCCGGCAAATACTTGAAAGCCTGGAGTCGTTGATGCCTTCTGGAAGGGAGTACTGACCCTTTGTCCAACCGGTGGATGCCTCCGGCGCCATCATCCAATTTCTTACTTTTGCCATCTAAAATTTTTCTCCATGCCTGGAACAGAACTATTCGGCGCTGAAGAGCGGAAAGAAGTCAATGATGTACTGGAAACCGGAATCCTTTTTCGTTATGGTCATGATGCTCAGCGTAACGGGCATTGGAAAGCCAGAGAATTTGAAGATGAAGTGAAAAAGATCACCGGTGCGAGGTTCGCCCACGCGGTAAGCAGCGGCTCAACTGCAGTTGCAACAGCGCTGGCCGCATCAGGCATCGGAGCGGGAGATGAAGTGATCGTTCCTCCATTTACCTTTATTGCTACTATTGAGGCAGTCCTGTTTGTTGGGGCACTGCCGGTTTTTGCTGAAATCGATGAAACGCTTTGCCTGAGTGCAGAAGGGATCGAAAAGGCAATTACACCTAAAACGAAAGGAATCTGCCTTGTTCATATGTGTGGTGGCATGGCTGATATGGATGCCATCATGGAGGTTGTAAAAAGGCATAATCTGATTCTTGTCGAAGACGCTGGACAGGCTTTCGCAGCTACCTACAGAGGTAAAGCAACGGGTTTGTTCGGGAAAGCCGGAAGTTATTCTTTCGACTTTTTCAAGATCGCCACAGCAGGGGAAGGTGGGGTCATGGTGACAGATGATGAAGAGCTATACAAAGTTGCTGACTGTTATTCTGATCACGGTCATAATCATGAGGGTAACAACAGAGGAATGGAACAACATCCTGTACTGGGTTTCAATTACCGTATCGGAGAGCTTAATGCTGCTGTAGGAGTGGCTCAAACACGTAAAGTGCCACATATTCTTCAGGTCAACCGTCAGTACAAGAATCTACTGGTAAACGAGCTGTCGAAAACTGAGGGCATCGGATTTGCCCGCCTTGCAGATCCTGAGGGAGATTCGGCCACATTTCTGAATCTACTGCTGCCAGATCCCAATGCAGCCAGGCGAACGGTAGACGAGCTCAATAAAGCGGGTATCGGAGGCTTCAACTACTGGTTTACCAATATGTACCATTTTATCAATCAGTGGGATCATCTAAAGAACATGCAGACTGCTTCCCTGCTCCCTGTCCAGCTTCTGGGAGCGCCTCAGGACTATAAGAATCTGGAACTTCCAAAATCACAGGATGTAGTAGGTCGTCTCATTTCCTTCGGTATCCGTTGCACGTGGACAGAAGACGAGGTGCGTCAGCTTGCAAAGTCGATCGGCGATTGTGTTACCAAAGCTTTGAACCCAGTTAACGCATAAAGATTCATCTTCAAACCAGTTTTTCAGTGCACAAGAACTTTAAGAATATAGAAAAGGTCGAATTTGGAAGGGGCAGCTTTTCGATGCTGGATAACATCATTGAACCTGTTCGTAATGAGAACAAGGGCTTTTTCGTATTTCTCGTAGACCATTACTTTAAAGGAAAGGATCTTGAACGACGTATCCCTGCGAAATCCGAAGATGTGGTCCATTTTATTGATGTAGATCCCTGCGAGCCTACCACAGAGCAGATCGACAGTTTGAGGGATGAGATTTTGTTCAGGAAAGGACTGCCTTCCGGGGTCGTAGGCATTGGCGGCGGGTCCATTATGGACATCGCTAAGGCTATCTCCCTTATGTTCACCAATGAAGGCTCCTCCTGTCTCTATCAGGGACTGAATCTCGTGAAGCAGCCAGGTATCTACCATCTGGGTGTTCCAACCATTTCCGGTACTGGCGCCGAGGTGTCGATGACGGCGGTGCTTACAGGTCCGGAGAAGAAGCTGGGTCTTAAATGTGAGTGGACTGTTTTCAATCAGGTTATTCTTGATCCGGAGCTTATCGCTTCCGTTCCCCGTGACAAGTGGTTTTATACAGGGATGGACACTTATATCCATTGCATCGAATCCGAAACCGGTCTTCTTAATAATGCTTTCAGTCATGCCTATGCCGAGCAATCACTGAAGCTATGCCGGGAAGTTTTTCTTGGTGAGCATTCCGGGCAAACCCCTGAGAATGATGATAAGCTGATGGTGGCTTCGCTCATGGGCGGGTTGTCTCTTACCTATTCGGAGGTGGGTGTCTGTCACGCGTTGTCGTATGGGTTGTCCAAGATTCTGGGTGAAAAACATTGTTATGCGAACTGTATAGCCTTCCAACATCTGGAAGACTACTATCCAACCGGTTTAAGCGAGTTCCGGCAGATGCTGGATCATCATAAGGTGGCTCTGCCTCAGGGATTGAGTAAAAGCTGGACGGAAGATCAAATCACAGCCATGGCGCAGGTGGCTTACAATCTGCCGCATATGTGGAACCATGCCATCGGCCCCGACTGGCAGGAGAAGGTTTCCGTAGACACTATCAAAGAACTGTATCGCAGAATGTAACTTGACTTTAGCCGATAACATCCTTCAGTACTATCAGGAACTGGATTTCACGGGTGAACTTCCGGAAGGGATTGAGATCATGAATCCTTTCCGGGAGGACCCGCAGATTATGCGGATAGCTTTAGCATTTTACCGCCGGTTTTATTCCGATCATTCAAACAGGAAGCTGATCCTTGGCATCAATCCCGGCCGTCTGGGAGCAGGAGCGACCGGGATCCCGTTTACAGATCCGAAGAGACTCATCAAATTCCTGGGTATTCCTTTCGAAGGTCCGCAACTGCATGAACCGTCTTCCGTATTCATTTATGAGGTGATTCAGGCCTATGGCGGTGTGGAGGCATTCTACCGGGATTGCTATATCAATTCTATGGTACCACTTGGCTTCGTGAATACGGAGTCCTCAGGAAAGCGGGTGAATTACAATTATTATGATAATCCTGAATTGCTGAAGGCCGTAAAGTCCTTTGTTATCTGGAATATCAAAAAACAAAAAGAGCTGCTTGGCGGTACCCGCCGCTGCATCTGTCTTGGGGCAGGAAAGAATCTTCAGCAGTTACGTAAGCTTAATCAGGAACATCAATTATTCGATGAGATACTCTCCCTGGAGCATCCGCGATACATCATGCAGTATCAACAAAAAAGGAAGCAGGTGTATATAGAAAAATACCTTCAGGTATTGCGCGGGTAATCCAGTGCATATGATTTAATTGTCTAATTTAGGAGCTGTCAATTCCAGTACCGATGAAAAAGCTTTTCAATGTTTTGCTTTTACTTACCTCTTTGATAGGGTTCATGGAATGGAGTGGGGGCAATGCCGCGTTTCTGTTTCAGGTGGAAATGGATCTCTTTTTCGGTGGGAAGGCCAATGAGGATAGTCTTGCTCATCCTTTGGTCCTTCTACCGCTGTTGGGACAAATGCTGTTATTGTTCACACTCGTACGCAGGAAATCGTCTGATCGGCTAAGTTATATCGGTCTGGCTTGTCTTAGCCTGATCATGCTCATGCTACTTTTGATCGGAATGTTGCAAATGAATTGGAAGATGATTTCAGGTGCACTGCCGTTTGTAGTGACTGCTATCTTCAAGATACGTTACGATATCAAAATCCGTAGAACAAAGAGACTGGCGTTAGCAACAACGCCGGAAGAATGTTCTTCCGGCGTTGATCATTAGCATTACGTTTTTAGCTTTTACCGTACTTCTTCGCTGCTTTTACCGCACAGGCTTCCATTTCGTTATAGAAACGATCGGCGAAACAACTGAAGATAGTTCCGATACCCTGCAATTGAGCCGGCTTTTTCTCCTGTTTCTTATATCGTACTATGTGCAGTGGTTTCTTGAACATCAGGTCGCCTGAGGCGAACACCTGGCCAGCATACCAGCCGGTACCCAGCTTCTGCCCTACATATTTTTTGTCCTGACGGGGAATGGGATTTGGTGCGTTCAATACCATTTTAATTCCTGAAATGTAAACATCCGTTGCATTGGTACTCAGGTCGATTCCTATGTGCAGCACGCCATCCACCCCCAGTTTTGATGCCAATACGGACCCCATCGATTCAGCCCGTAAATAATCTTTGGCAGCCCCGGCATCAAAGATCCTGTATCCATCTGCCGTGACTGTGACTTTCGCATCACCTTTTTCGAGTCCGCTGATGAAGTTGCCCATCCTGGAGATTTCTGGTTGAAAATTTTTGTAGAAAGCTTTCTTTTCTGGTGTGTTAAGAAATTGATCCGGGGTTAGCAATACCACCCCTCTCTGTTTGAAAGCTGCACGCAGGTCGTCAAGTCCTTCCCTAAGAATTTCGTTTGCCAACAAATTCCCACCCTCGGCAGAGATCCAGTATTGGTCGGTATACACAAAGCTGCCGATTTTTGAAACATCTGTTGCCCCCTCGTCAAAGACATAGACTGTTACGAGCGCAATCGTATCCGGGAGCTGCGTCTTCGAAAAGATCAAAGGATTTTTCCCATGGCCGTCTTCGTAACTTTTTGCGGTGGTTGGCTGACTGCCGGCCGGCATCTGAATGCTTTTCATGATCTCATCCCTGCTGTTTTTTTCGACATATTCAGGGAGTGTTTTTTGGGCGAAGGCTGCGAGTTGCAGCAGGAGCATAAGGCCCAGCGTAGCGAACTTTTTCATTAAATCGTTTTTTAAGTCACGTTTGAAATGCGCATGTTTATTTGATGAATACCTTTTCCAGGAAACGGGCCTTCTCAGTGGAGACAGAGAGGAAGTACATGCCCGGTGCAAGACCGCTCACATCCAGAGAGGATGTATTTGCTTGCTTACGTACGCTTCTGCCGGAAGGGTCTATTAACAGCAGGAGTGTTGGTGTTGTGCCATTGGCTGCTGCGACATGGATTCTGTCAGATGCTGGATTGGGGTAGATTTTCATAAGTGTAGGGTTCATAGATTGGTTCGCTACAGAGTTGCCGCCGGGTAGGGGAGTGCGATGCAGATTGCTGTCAGCTGTTACAGCATAGATGTAGTTGGCACTAAGCGCGATGTCCATCACATTACTCAGGTTACCGCTGATATTATTGTAGGTAATGCCGTCTGTAGTCTCAAGTATGGAACCCAGGGATCTGACGTAGAATTTCCCGTTGGAAGCATAGTGGATCTCACCGATCTGAAGTGGAATAGAAGGATTCGGGGAGTTACCGGTAAAGCTGGCACCGCCGTCTGTCGATTTCCAGAGCGTGTTTAAAGATGCCGCCCAGATCTCACCGTTTGGAAGTACCAAAGGGATGCATTCAGCATTAACACCAGTGGAGGCAGTAAAGGTTTGTCCACCGTCGTGAGAATATTCAATGCCGCCTGGCCATGGAGAACCGCTGCTGATGATAATTGTGTCACCGGTTGAACTGGCAGATAATTGTTTAAAATTAAAATTGAGATCTGTCCAGCTTTGACCATTATCTGTGGATTTAGCCATTTTACTACCGGAACCGTTCGGAAAAATAAGGGTATTGTTAGATGTGATCTCGAATTCCAGATCGGATTTTCCATTCCGTATTTTTTGCCCGGAATTTGTCCAGGTGAGGCCGTCCGTTGAAGTATACATCGTATCTGTTGGATACAAGGCGGTAGTCAGGTAACGTTTTGTGGTGATCAGGTAGGTTGTGCCATCCGGTCCGAATTCCGCTGTCAGCATCGACATCGCTGGAAAGATATCTGTCCATGTCGTTCCTCCATCCTTTGAAACCGAGATCTTCTTTGAATCTGATTGTACCCCTGCTACGAGTAGTCCGTCGTCAGGAGATACGAAGATCTTCGGCGCCGAAGAGAGTTTCCACTCATATTGGTAATTGAGCTGCTGCCAGGTCTGCGACATGGCAACCTGAGCGAATGAAAGCATGCAAAGTGTAGCGATGAACTTTTTCATAATTGTAGTTTTTGTTACTGCAAAGGGAAAGAATTGCCAAAGCCTGCGAAAGAGGCCAGTACCTGAAAATGACTAGGGTGTTTACCTGATTTTTCAGATCAGCTTATGGCTAACGGCAAACCGGGTGAGACCCGCAGCATTATGAATATCCAGCTTTTGCATCAGCTTCGTCCTGTGAGTATCAACTGTTTTTGCAGAGATAAACAGCTTAGCGGCTATCTCCTTATTCGAAAACCCCTGTGCTACCAGAATCAGAATCTCCCTTTCACGGTCAGTAAGTTGGTTTAACCCACCTGTCGGACCTGATTGCATAGTGCTTCCCCCTGCAAGTTCGAGGGTGATGTCCTGGCTGAAATGTTTTCGTCCTGAGAGAATTGTAGAAACAGCATAACGTAGCTCCTGTTCGTTGGCAGATTTCAGAACATATCCGTCTGCCTCCAGCTTGATAATTTCCCGCGCCAGTCCTGCGTTGTTATACATAGTCAGCATGAGGACTTTCTGTTGAGGATGGTCGGACTTAATCTTTCTCAGCAATTCAATTCCATTCATCCGCGGCATCTCGATATCGCTTACCACCAGATCGAACATTTCCAGCTGTAATCGTTCCAGCGCTTCTACGCCATTATTCGCGGTTGCTAGTTCCTCCACCTGATCAAGATCGCTCAGGATCTTTACCAGACCGTCTAGAATGAGCTGGTGGTCATCAACCAACAAGAGTCTGTGCTTTTTCATAGATGTTTAGGGGGATTCTAATGGTCGCTACTGTGCCCGTCTGCGGGCCTGGAATGATATTGACCTCGCCGTTCACTGCGGTGATCCTCGATTTGATCCCTGCGATGCCGATGCCCTCGCTGCTGTCTGCATCATTACTGATACCACGGCCATTATCTTCGATCAGCAGGATAAGCGTATTGGCTGTTTCTACCAACTGAATTGAGACCAGCGTCGCATGGGAGTGTTTAATGACATTATTGATGAGCTCCTGAGCCACCCTGTACAGCGCTGTTTCGACTCTCTGGTCGTAGCGTTTATCGGTCTGGTGCGTTTCAAATGACCAGACGATGCCCGAATGGGATAATGTTCTTTCCAGCATATCCTGAATGGCAGATACGCAGCCGAATTCCTGCAGGCTTTTTGGCATCATCTGATGTGATACCTGTCGTACCTCGGTCATGAGGTCCTGTAGCGCCTGCTCTATGGCTTCCTTTTCAGGGTTGCCATCGCCCCACGGCATATGAGCATTGATACTCATCCGCAGCGCCAGCAACTGATTTCCGACTCCGTCGTGTAATTCCCTTGCGATGCGGGTGCGTTCCTCCTCCTGGGCATCGATGATCGCTTTCAAACCACGGTCACGCTCATCCAGGACTGCCCGGGTTTTTGACTGTTCCTGCCGTGCTCTATTCCTGTCGGCCCAAATTCGCGCGATCAGTAGTCCGCCAGCAATCAGCAGTGACATCACAAACAGCCAGAGGTTGCGTTTCTTAATAGCTACATCCGCCAGCAATTTTTCGTTTTCTGCAGTGATCAGCTTTTTGTCTTTCTCTGCCAGTTCCAGCTCTTTCTGTCCGAGCTCAAATTTTGTTGCCCATTCCAGTGCTTCCTTGTTACGTTCGGAAAAAAGCACTGAGTCTTTAAAACGTATGTGGTCCAGAAACGTTTCGTAGGCTTCTTTGAAGTTTCCGGATTCCCGGTAAGTACCAGCAAGGTTTTTATATACTGAAGATTTCAGCTCAAGGTTGTCGATATCATCCACAACTGTTTTAGCTTTCAAAGCGAAACTCAGCGCTTTTTGAGTCTCTTTTTTGTCTCTGTAAATATTGGCAAGGTTGATGTAAGATCTTGTGATCCCCTGAACATCATCGACCCGTTTTTGTATAGTTAGCAGTTCTTCAAAACAACGTGCAGCTTTTTGGATGTAGCCCTGCTCTTCGAGACAGGTGCAAAGATTGTTTTGAGTGCTCAGCAAAGCCAGGAGGTTGTTACCCTGTTTTTTCAGGGCCAGACTGATTTCGTAATAGTATATTGCTGAATCCAGATTTCCGAGATCGTTGTGTATATATCCCAGCGAGTTATAAATGTTTCCTTCGGTGGCAGGCGCCGGAAATGTCCTTAGATAGTGAAGCGCTTCACGTTGTGCTCTGATAGCGGGGTCATAGTGTTTCATGAGGATAAAGCTGTTACCAATATCATTCAGGGTGCCTAAGATCTTAGTCGTGTCTTTAAGCTGCTTTAAATGGTTTAGTGTTTTTGAATAGATCGCTATAGCGCCTGCGTGATCACCCTGTGCCGATAGTGCCAGTCCCTGAGTCTTATATGCTTTATAATATTCCACCGAGTCGCCCGTAGGGCCAAGAATCCTGACCGCATACCGCGCCCAGTACAGGCTGCTATCATTGTTAGCCAGGTAATAGAGCGCTACGGCATAAGCATTACCGAGTCTTCCCAGCTTTATCGGGTCCTTGATCCTTGCTGAGTCTGCAAGTGAAGTTCTGAGATATTTTACGGAGACGGATGGTTCGTTGGCCACTGTCATAAAGGCTATGTCGAATGCGATCGCTGCTCTGCTGTCTGCTTCAGTTGCCTTTTCAAAAGCGGCTTTCAGTGAATCTAACCTGCTGGCCTGGCTCATTTGACCCATCAGGAGTAGAAGAAAGCCCGTGAGGAACTTTTTCATTTCGGGGTGGTTTCAGGGGTTTGTATTATAAGAACGAAAAATAGTGATTTTATTGAATTCTTTTCTTTGGTTATCTGATACAGTTTTTATCGCCTACCTAATGGCCATGGAGCGCTGTCTGCTGTCTGACTGTCAAAAACATTTACCTTTGCCCACCAGTTGGTTTTTATGAGCAAGAAGCATATCAAAGTAGGTTCCATTGCATGCGGGGCCGATGAGTTATTCCTGATTTCAGGTCCCTGTGTGATCGAAGAAGAGATGGTGATGATGAAAACAGCTGAGATGCTGAAGGAAGTAAGCGCCCGGTTGAATATTCCGGTTATTTACAAGTCTTCTTTCACAAAGGATAATCGCAGTAGTCTGAAGTATTATGACGGTCCCGGACTGGAGAAAGGCATCAAGCTACTTGCGAAAATAAAGGAACAATTCGGATTCCCTGTTCTTACTGATATCCATTACCCTGATCAGGCAGCTCCCGCTGCAGAAGTTTGTGATGTACTGCAGATACCGGCCTACCTCTGTATGCAGTCGGGCCTCCTCAGGGCGGCTGCCGCTACCGGAAAGGTGATCAATATCAAACATGGCCAGTTCCTGGCGCCTGAGAATATGAAGCATCCCGTCGGGAAATGTGTTGATGCAGGGAATGACCAGATTATACTTACCGAGAGAGGCTATACCATGGGGTATAATGATCTGGTAGTTGATCCGCGTGCCTTCTATCATATGGCGCAACTGGGATATCCTGTTGTTTTCGATATCACACATTCCATCCGGAAATACGGTATTCCCAGTGCCGATGCAAAGGGTGGTGCCCGCGAATTTCTGCCTGTTCTGAGTCGTGCAGGTGTGGGCGCAGGCGTCGACGGTGTATTTATCGAGACACACCCTGAGCCGGAAAAAGCACTTTGCGACGCGGCATCCCAATTATGTGTTTATGATCTCGAAGAATTTCTGAAGCCTTTGCTGGAGATTCATAACGTTGTCAAACGCTATCGATAGTCTGTCAATCCATCAGGCAGGAACTTCCAGAACCCCTTATTGTCCCCTGTCCCTCGAATACCGCACATTATTTACCTTTGCGCGGTTATCTACTCATATACATTAATCAACAATGGAATTATATCTCGATTCTGCCAATCTGAAAGAGATTGAGGAAGGATTCAAGCTTGGCTTTCTGAATGGCCTGACGACCACCCCCACCTTCATGCAACGGGAGGGGATCAAGGATATCGACAGCATGATTGTGAAACTATCCAAAATGGTTCCGGTGCTGCAGATCGAAGCACTGGGGAATACCGCGGAGGATGTGGTGAAAGAAGCTAAGAGACAACTGGATCTCGGCCTCGATCCTAAAAGAACCGTATTCAAAATCCCCGTTTCGCTTGAAGGTGTACGTGCCTGTCGTCTGTTAAGAAATGAAGGATTGCTGGTTAACGTTCATCTGGTGTACACCCTGCAGCAAGCCTATATGGCGATGCACGCAGGTGCAACTTACGTTTGTCCGCTGGTTGGCCGCCTGCAGGATCAGGGTCATGATGCCCTTGCGCTCGTGGAGCAGTGCGTCAAGGCTGTCAACCATTATGGATACGATACAAAGATCATGTTCAGCTCTGTGCGCCATGCAGAACATGTGCGCAATGCCATAAACGTCGGTGTGCATACGATCACTGTCCCTTTGAAGGTGTTGAAGGGGTTGACCGAAAACAACTTCACGACCGTGGGCACGGAGCAGTTCCTTCAGGATACACGCCTGATGACGGTTACTGTGAAGGAAGCGGCTAATGCCGTAAACCCCGTTGTAGCTGCAGATATGGATCTGAAGAATGCTATCGTAAAGATGACAGAGTTCGGCTTTGGTGCGGTTACTGTGGTGAATAGTGACGGAAGTCTGAAAGGGGTGTTTACGGATGGCGATATCCGTCGTTTGCTGCAATCTGAGGGTGAGCATATCCTCGATAAGAAAATGGGAGAAATGGAATACAAGGAGCCCATCAGTATTGATGCCAATGCCTTGCTGAATGATGCACATCTTCTTTTCAAGAAGACCAGCGTTGATACGATATTGATCATGGAAAACAATAAGCCTGTAGGCATGTTGGATATCCAGGATCTTGAAATATTATAGTGGTCAGTGGTCAGTGGTCAGTGGTCAGTCGCGAGTTGTTAGGAGTGATTACCGACCGTTCCATTGCTTCCGGGCCAAAGGCCAGGGCCGATGCAAAATCGGCCAACGGCCAATTGCCAACTAACCGCCCAACCGCCTAACCAACTAATCAACTAACCAACTAACCGCCTAATCAACTAACCACCTAACGACTAATGTCCCTTCCATACATAGCAGAACATTTTAGGGGTCAGTTTATCACGCCACCGGAGCTGCTGCAACAGAAGCTTTCGAAAGTGAAGGCCTATGTTTTCGACTGGGACGGAGTTTTTAATAATGGTCAAAAGGACGAGCAGGGCTCAAGCCCCTTTAACGAGGTGGACGCTATGGGCACTAACCTGCTTCGGTTCAACCATTTTCTCCGGACCGGTATTTTACCCTATGTCGTGGTTATATCCGGTGAGAATAATAAAGCTGCCCGTACGCTTGCTACGAGGGAGCATTTTCATGCTGTATATAGTGGCATTAAGTATAAGCCGGAAGCGCTGGGGCATCTCTGCGATACCTGTGGACTAAAGCCGGAAGAAATTGCTTTCGTATTTGATGATGTACTCGATCTATCAGTGGCGGAACAGGCAGGAGCACGTTTTATGGTGCACCGGAGCTGCAACCCCCTGCTGATTGATTTTGTCGTGCAGCAGCAATTTACAGATTATGTAACTGCCTGTGATGGTAGTAACAGTGCAGTACGCGAGGTGGTAGAACTGATTACGGGCATTTGTGGCCAATACGAGGAAACCATTTCTAACCGAATGCACTTTACCGATATTTACAAGGAGTATCTGCAGGAGCGCAATAGACCAGAGCCCCGGTTCTACACCAGTCGCGAAGGACAGATCATCGACCATCAGCTATGATATTAGGCATCATTCCTACACGATACGCATCCACCCGGTTCCCTGGAAAGCCCCTGATCGATATCCAGGGAAAGTCGATGATTCAGCGTGTCTATGAACAAGCTGCTGCCAGCCACCGCCTTACTAAGGTTGTAGTCGCAACGGATGACCGGCGTATTTTTGATCATGTTCAGTCGTTCGGCGGCCAGGTGGTCATGACTGGTACCAATCATCCCAGTGGTACAGACCGCTGTCTTGATGCGCTAAACCAGTTGGGCGAGGACTTCCGGTACATTATCAATATACAGGGTGATGAACCTTTTATAGATCCGGTTCAGATTGATACCCTTGCCACTGTACTTGAGGGTGGTGAGACGGAGCTGGCCACCCTGATCATTCCCGTTGATCAGCCGGAGGTCCTTTTCGATATGGGGGAAGTTAAAGTGGTGCTCAATGATCGCATGGAAGCCCTGTACTTCAGCCGGATGGTCATACCTTTTATTAAAGGAGCTCCACAGGAAGAATGGCACCTGCACCATACTTATTACAGGCATGTAGGTATGTATGCTTACCGACGCGATGTGCTGGAGCGGGTTTGTGAGTTGCCGGTTTCCAGTCTGGAGCGGGCAGAGTCGCTCGAGCAGCTACGTTGGCTCGAGCATGGTTTTAAGATCACCTGCGCCATCACTCATCATGACAGCCATTGTATCGACACACCAGAAGATGTTGAGAAGGTGCTTAAAATTATGAAGCGGTTATAGTAAACACCGTGGATTTCGCTTCATTTTATTAGAAAAACAAAGGGCCGCAGACTGCGGCCCCATGCTGGTCAACCAAAATTGATTCTTACTTTTCTCCTACGATCACCAGCCAGCTCATAAAGTAGGTGTTGTATCCAAACAGGGTGATATGATACGTTCCGGTGCCAGAGAAAGGACCGCAGCTTTCCCTTTGACGGTTCGGGTTGATACTGGCGCAATCGGCCGTCCAGGTATAGCCTGAGGCAAGGCTAATCACAGGTTTTGAGCCTTTTCGTACGAACAGGTCTGCGGTATTGTAGTCTGCTGCACTACTGCGTTCCATAGTGTAGACGGAGAACGATTTATAACCTGCAGGAAGTGAGAATTGAACGGTTACCATTTTACCCTGATCTCCGGTTAGCCGCTGTGAATAAAGTGTATCGGTTCCGGATCCACCACCATTGCCTCCACCGTTGTTTCCGCCTCCACCGTTGTTTCCGCCGCCGCCTGGGTTGCTGATGCGGTTGAAGCTATAGGGACTGTCGCCGTTTTGCTGAAAGATCAGTTTTTTACCTTCCAGTGTGATCGTTCCCCAATCTAATATATTGAAATTCTTGTCTCGGATCATAGCTTGCAGTACCTCAGGGACTGCCTCGTCTTTAGGAAAGCCTGTCAAAATAAATCTGTCGCCTACTTTCAATGTGGTAAGTCCCTCTCCCCTGTGAGCACCAACTTTCGTTACTTCTGCTTCTATCTTCTGATCGGGGATGGCGGTAATTTCAATCTGCCAGCCATCGCTTGATTCATAGAACCCGACGAATAGATCCGTCCATGCTTCTTCAATGATTTCACTTACGGATTTATCCTTGTCACAACTTACAGGAATGATTGTCAAGGACAGAAGTCCCAATAGAGAAGTGAGTATTAGTAGTCGTCTTTTGATTTCCATATTTATGTTTTCTGGTACGACAAAACTAAACCAAAGGAATAGGGAATGAAATAACCCCAAAGGGGTAAATGGTCTGGCCTGGGGGGGCGAGGCTAGTTTTGATAGGTCGCTTAGACAATAGGGTGGCATTGTATAATCGGAGTTCAGCGTAATTTTTATTTGCTTTGCTTACGGAACATCGAATAGTATTATCAACACAGAAGACATGAACTTAATGAAGCAGTTGCGGCCCCTTTGTTTAATTACAGTCCTGTTCACAGGGATATTGTTTACGACCGGTTGCGGAAAATCAGACAACAATCCTTCCGATCAGTTTACAGGGGTTTATACTACACCTGATGGCTGGGAGCTGATTATCGGTATTGTTAATGATGGTTATTACGGAGAGATCACAAAGACCGGAGCGCCACGAGGTGGATTCGCAACCCCTACTATTGCGGATCCATTTCTGCTTCACGGAGTCAAGGAGGATGAGAAGACGCTGAGCGGTGAGGTGAGGGCTTTCGATTTTTCTGCCCTGGTTCCAGGAACGCTGGTACTTGAAGGTGAACAAATGACAATCAACCCGGGCACCGGTAATCCTTACGTATTGATGCGGATCGGGAAGTGATTCGCCAGTGCGGACTTCAGTTCGTCGGGGTGGCGGAAGCGAAAATGTCGCTGATAGGTTCTCCAAAAGTCATCGAAAATAGTTGACACCTGTAAACGTATTGAAAATTACCTCCTGTAAATTTCATTGATTCATGCGAGGATATTTGCATTTATGAAGGGTGTTTCGTTACTTTAACTGCGGCCAGGATTGAGGAACCAGATAAACGAAACCGGTGTGGAATTGACATTAGAATTACATGGCCGCTTAAAACAAAAGGGGTTCTTATACGCGCTTATCAAGGAAGTGAAGGTTGATAAGTGGTCTGGAGATTTACTTTCGGTTACTATTTCCATTCACAAGACCATGCCCAGAGATTTCCGGGAAAGTTGCACCTCTATCGATGATGCGATGATCATGACCTGCCTGCAACATCCGAAATCTCCCACGACGGTGTTTATCGAAGGGCTTGAATATCATTCCCGTGACTGATACTATTATCTGATTGGAAAATCCCCGAGTCCAGGATTGGTTTGTTTTCAAACCGTGTATAGTATCCCGTTATATCGCTCAGTCCGATTACTTTTTAGGGGATGTCAGGTAATTTGGACAGTTATCCAACTGATTGTCCAGGTACAATTTTAGTATCATCCGCCAACAAATCTCTGACGATGAAAAAGTTTCTCAATTCTTTTCTTTTACTGGCACTGGTAGCCAGTTTGTACTCATGTTCAAAAGATAGTGATGATGATGATGGCAAACATGGAGAAGCTGTGGTGAGTTTCAGACTTACGGACGGTCCAGGTGACTTTGATGCAGTCTACCTTGATATCGAAGGGGTAGAGGTCACTATGGAAGGTCACAACAAAGTAGAACTTACGCCCATACGCCCTGGACACTACGATATCCTGGAGTTCAGGAACGGTACTGACACGCTGTTGATGGAGGCCAATCTGCCCGCAGGAAAGTTCCAGCAGATCAGGCTCAAATTAGGGGGGGATAGCTATGTTGTAGTTGATGGACAAACACATCCGCTGGAGACTCCATCAGGGCAACAAAGCGGCATTAAGCTCAACCTCCATAATGAGCTGGCGGCCGGTGGAGCTTACGATATCTGGATCGATTTCGATGCAGCAAAGTCCATTCACCAGACAGGCAACGGGAAGTTTATGCTGAAGCCCGTGATCCGTGCATACTCAGCATTGACAGATGGTCGTATTCGGGGTTATGTTTTACCGCTGGCCGCGATGACCACTGTTTATGCCATAAATGGAGCCGACACCTTTGCGGCCATTCCGGATGCTGTTACGGGATATTTTCGGATTTCGGGATTGCCTGAAGCAAAATATCAGGTGTGGCTGGATGCAGGTGTAGCTCCTTACCAGGATATGATCATTCCGGATGTTCAAGTAAGTTTTGGCACTGAAGCGAATATTGGAACGATCACTCTACAGCCCTAAAAACAACCTGGCCTTTGTTGGGTCGGCGCTAATAGTAGAAAAGCCTCGTAGATTGCCCCGGAAATAGCTTCCGGGGCAATTTACTTGCAGATAGGAATTCATGGAACCGCCCCTGTTCGCCTCACCGACTCACCCCCATCAGTTGAGGGTATGGATATTAGACCTTCAATGCTATAAAGAATGCCAGACTATTTGAAAAACAAGATCCGTTTCCAGATGGTCGTTTTTTGCCAGATGCGGTCTTGATATGCGCCAAATACCGATTTTTGTCCGGATATACCCACCACCATGACACCATGAGCTATATTTTACTTATAGATGATGATACCGACGAGTTCGTTCTTATGAAGGATGTGTTTAAGAATCTGGGACTTCAGTATGAATTGCTTTGTTATTCGGACGCCGAAGCCGCTTTCCGATTCCTCAAACAAACAGAAGAGCAGCCGTTTCTGATTATAGCAGATATTAACATGCCCAGGCTTAATGGCATTGAGTTCAAAAGACACATCGATAGCGACGGAGA
This sequence comes from Bacteroidota bacterium, assembly GCA_023409975.1. Classification (GTDB taxonomy): domain Bacteria; phylum Bacteroidota; class Bacteroidia; order Chitinophagales; family Chitinophagaceae; genus JAFIGV01. The sequence continues at coordinate 35,190 of JAEYQO010000027.1, forward strand.
ACTCTTTGAGAAAGCGATACCATTCATCTTTCTTAGTACCTCAGCGACTCCGGATGCGGTTCGTGAAGCTTATTTGCTTCACTCACAGGGCTTTTTTGAGAAGCCGCATTCAATGGAGGATCTCTGTGATTTAATAAAAAATATTGTGAACTACTGGGAACGGTGTATTCATCCGAAAGTTTTTGAATAGGCAGGTAGATTAACAGGCCTATTTTACAGTTTTGCACAAACTTGTGATCATTTTATTAATGTTCTTCGGAAGGGTAGGGATGTTGACAATAATGGTGGGGTTGTTGGGCAGAACGATGAACCTGAACTACCGTTATGCCCCGGAAGAGATTTTGATCAACTGAGCTATGAAAGAGTCTCCTTTAACCTGATAGTTGACAACATAATATTTGAAGGGTTATCTTAACAACAAAAGGTCGCCTTTGAATTCATAGTTTCGATACAAGGGGCCCGTAAACCGCACGAAGTAGTAATACACGCCGGATGCAGCGGGTGCTCCAAGGTGGGTACCGTCCCAGCCGGTCCCAGCGCCGGTAGTGCTGAATACCTGCTGCCCCCACCGGTTATAAATCATCAACTGGAAATGACTATGGTCACAATCGATCTTTACTCTGAAAAGATCGTTTATGCCATCGAAATTCGGAGTGAAAGCTGAAGGTATGATGGGTCGGCACTTACACAGCTGATACTGTATTTCAACAGTGTCCCGTGCAGAACATCCTGCCAGTCTGATCTCTGCGCTATAGGTCCCCGGCTCTCTGACCTCCAGAAAATTTCCAATAGAGCCGTCCTGCCAGATGATCGGCCCTTCAAAGCCAGGATCCAGCACAAGCATATCCTTGTCGCATAGAAGGGTGTCGGGGCCAAGATCCAATGACAGCGTTCTCTCTTCCAGCTCAATTGTATCAGTTGCGATACATCCCAAAATCTGTACGGTTACAGCATAGGTTCCCGGGTTTGAAACGGTATAATCCGGGTTCGTAGATCCGTCCTGCCAAATGTAAGAGTCAGCTCCCTGTCCTGCTGAGAGGTGCAACTGATCGCCGGGGCAGATGGAAGTATCGTTCCCGAGGTCGACTTCAAAGTTTACAAGCTCTACCAAAAAGCTGTCGATTCTCAAATTACATCCTTCTCCAGACATCAGCGTGTACCATCCCGAGCTATCCACCAATCTTGTTCGTCCTGTGTCCTGATCTGACCAGGTATAGGAAACATAACCCGCAGGCCCCTGAAGCTGCATCTCGTTCTTAAAGCACAGGACTGTATCTGCACTATAATAGGTGGTGTCAACAGAGGCAGCCTTGATCAGGAAGGAGTCAGTATGCTGGTAGCAGCCCGAGGTGCCTGCGACCCAATACCAGCCGGGGGCAGTAACCTGCGTTGAGGGGCCTGTGCTTCCGTTGCTCCAGATATAGCCTGGATATCCGGGTGTGGCATCCAGTTGAACCGGGCCTGAAAAGCAGACTGTGGTATCGGTGGATGAGGCACTCTGGTACACGGTATCGCGAATACTAAATGTATCCACCCTGTGCTGACAAGCCGCATAGGACTCGACCCAGTAAGTACCCAAACTGTTGAATGTTCGTGTAAATACGGTGTCTGCGTCGTGCCAGAGACGGCTGGTGTAGCCTGGTGGTGCTGAAACCTGTATGGTTGCTGGAAAACAGACGGCCGTATCCCAATGGAAGATGGCAGTCTGGACCTGTATCGCAGATACTTTGAAAGTGTCTGTACGAATATTGCAACCTGAGCTGGCCCGCACCCAGATCGTATCGGGTGCGAAAAGCGTAGCGGCAGTACTGATGCTTCCGGTACTCCAGAGGTAATTCTGATATCCGGGAGCTGCATAAAAATGGGCAGAACCAGTGAAACAGATGCTGGTGTCGTGTACGTAGTGACTTTGGTTAACCGGGATACTATGTATTTTGAAGCTATCTACGCGTACGTTGCATCCGTTTACAGATACGAGCCAAAGTGTATCGGGACCGATTAGAGTCCTTGACGTTCCCGGCAAGCCATCGCTCCAATGGTATTCATCGTATCCGGCGGGGGCATTCACGGCAAATGGTGTAAGGAAGCAGGAACCAGTATCGAGCACTGAACGAAATGTGTCGATATAATTCACTACGAAAGGAGCTCCCAGCGACTTCATGGAATAGGGATAGCTCCCCAGACTGATGGCATTCGGCTGAAAACCGCAACTGGCACCAGCCATATTCGGGTTATGAATAATACCGAGGCTATTATTAGCTGGCTGGGCTACAATGATCCTGTTATCGGGGCTTACCCGGACATTCGGAAAATAGCCGGTGACACCAAAAAGATATTTGGAAGCCGTTACCGCCTGCATGTTGGGAAGCAGTGAGAGGTCATATTGCCGGAAATGGAGACCGCCCCAGGTGCAGACATACAGTTTCGATCCATCCGGTGATACGACTCCTGAGTAGAACTGTTGGGTGCTGGTGGTGTCCAGCGCCGCAAAATTCCCAAAGATGCCGGTGGAGGGATCGAATTCATGATATTCGATGAGGTGCGGTGTGAAGTAGAATAGTTTAGAGCGGTCTGGGGAAACCGTCATACATGCGGTAAAGCCGTAGTTCATCAGGAGTCCTGAATAAGAGCGTACGGGAATGGTGTCCAGTCCGCTGATGTCAATTTTGTATGCGAAGAATTCCTCCTGGAACCGGTTATGTGCTACGAACCAGGTGTAACAGCCATCACCTCTGATGGTGACTGCTGCCTCGGAACACGAGTCTTGTAGCACAATATTTTTTTGAGTTGCAGTGATATCACCCAGACCATTATTCAAGGTCATATCCACGACAGAGTAACGCAGGTAGCCTGGTGGTCCGGCTTCCCCTGCGTCCAGCACAAACAGATAGTATTTATTAGTGTCTGCAGGAAACTGCACAATGTGTACACCCTGTGAGGAAGAAGCAGGAATGGGGTTGAAGCCACTCGAGGGTTGATTACCAAGTATTCCGGTACCATTCGGCATGGCATTGCCATTCCGGTCCCAGACGGTATTGCCATTGCTGTAGAATTTGAGTTGTCCTGCCGTTCCGGATACGGAGGCGCATCCTTCTATAGCCCTGAGCGAACTTGGAATGGTGGCTGGTGTTGTTTGATTGAAACTAATGCCTGCATAATGACCAAAGTGCCAGTTGTTATTCTCTCCCTGTGACCAGGCCAACGATGAGGTGAATACCAACGTCAGTAGCAATCCTGCTGCCCTGGTAATGAGGTGGTTGGAAGTCATATGGTCAAAGACGGTCCGAGCCGGGGAAAAGTAAGGGTGGGGTGAGCGGGATGGCAGGATGGATTTGTGATCCCGCAGATGAGTGATAAATTAGAGGTGGAGAGCATTTGTACTATGAAAGCGCGCATCGCCATTGTCGACGATCATCCTGTATTCCGGAGAGGCCTGATCGCGGTGTTACAGGAGGCCGGTAAGAATCTGGAAGTCACTATTGAAGCTAAGAACGGAGAGGCTTTGCTGAAGGCTCTCGACTCCTCCAGGAACTTACCACAGATCTGCATTCTTGATCTTTACATGCCCGGCATGGATGGCTATGCCACCCTCAGAGCTTTAAAGGAACGTTTCCCTTCAATTAAGGTGCTCATTTATAGTTTTTACAAACATGATTTCAGTATTTCCTATACAATCGGGCTGGGTGCGGTAGGATACGTCAACAAAGAAGATCCACCGGAGAAGCTCCTTGAGGCTATAGATTCCATTCTTCAGTATGGTCTTTATAACTCTGAAGTAATGATGCGCAGCCTTCAGAAAGTCTTCTATCAGGCTTCACACCCTGAAAAGATCCTCCAGGCCCGGGAGATCGAATTCATCAAACTCAGTTGTGCAGATCATACTGACGAGGAGATTGCCGCACGAATGCATCTGAGTCCGCGCACCATGGGGGGCTACCGCGACCGTATCTATGAGAAATTGCAGGTACACAATAAAGCGGGACTTGTGAAGTTTGCGATGGCAACAGGGCTATTTATGGGAGACTGAGGGGGAATGGGGTCAGCGCTAAACTTAAAAGACTACCGTAGAAAAACCATAGAAAACACATTAAACCGATATCCGTATATGCGGGTAGTTCGCGGATCGCAGCGGGATGGACAGGGTATTACACTGGGGTTGAAGTTTAAGGCACGGGTAAGGCACCAAAATACCACCAGATAATAGCGGAAGCATCAGAAACCGGTCAGAATTTCTCCATTTTATATCAATTCAAGTGTCCTGCTTGGAAATACAGGTTGGTACAACTATCTTCACCACTTCATCATAATAACTAAAACACTATCTCTATGGCATTGATCGGATCGGCGATAAAGTTTACAAAAGGCAAAATAGGGAACATCTCCATTTACCAGGACAGCAGGGGAAGAACGCATGGACGCAGCCTTCCGTCCAGAAAGCCCCGAAAGGTGGAGAAATCCTGGGATACCGTATTCAAGAATAATATGGACTTCCGGGAAGCAGCTACGGTGGCTAAAACCATCCGTCGGGGACTGATCGTACGTCTGGATGATATGAAAGATGCAGAGCATTACAACCGTCTTACCGGACTGCTGAAACATGTGTCAGATACCGATTTCAACTCCAGGCAGGGTTCCCGTGATTGCTTCAAAGGGAATCTGAATCTCCTTCTGGGCTTTGAGTTCAACGAAAACTGCAGGCTTAAGGATGCATTCAGGGGTAAATACACCAGCACTATCGATCCGGAAAGGGGGAAGATGACGGTGGAATTTGACTCCTTTTATCCCGCCTTCGATATTGATGGTCCGAGAGAGGCCCGCTTCTGTCAGTTGGTAGTTCAGGGCACTACCTTTTCCCGAAACGACCAGTTGGCGGCTAATCGTAGTTCCCGACTCATTGATATGAGTTCTACGGATTCGACAGCTCCCTTGAGTATAGAGCTGGACCTGCAGCCAGGTCCTGGCGAGATCATGGTGCTGGCGGTGGGTTTACTGTTTTACGAAGAATGTTATGGAGTGCCCCTGGCTTTGCGAGGTGGGGCGCAACGGATAGTGGATATTACTATCACTGACGAGCCTGATATTCAGGTTGATAGAACTTCTAAAAAGCTTAGTCTGGCTGAGTATCACGCGCGCCTTGACGCTGTGCTGTCTAAACGCTATCGCTGCAGGACGCCTTTATATGAGGCTAAGGAAATGCCGGGATACTGGGACGAGCTCCAGGAGCAATTACGACAGATGCGACGAAAGCTTCATGAACAGGAACTGTATTGTCTGCGCAATGGGTTGCACAGTGAGGAGGGGAGCGCGTTCAGGGCGAAGAAAAGACGGTTTGGTTGAGGGTATAGCCTTCGGCAGATGTCGGATTTCGGATGTCAGATGTCAGACGTCGGATGTCAGATTTCGGTTGAGGGTTGAGGGGGAGTCTTAGTTGGCCTTATTCATTAGCTGAAGGTTGGTACTGGTTTTCGGGGCCGATGTTGCCGTTCCAGGGTTTTATACCTGCCTGTGCGGCAAAAACAGCGACACCAGTTCGACTTTTGACACCAAGCTTTTTATACAGGCTTTGAGAACGTTTTTCGAGCGTACGTGGACTTCTGTTTAATCGTTCTCCGAGCTCCTTCAGGGAGTATTCCGAGCAGAGGTAAGAGATGTGACGGATATCGCCGGACGATATTGAACGCACCTGTCTGATACGCTTCGGATTCATAATAGATGCTCCAATCAGATCGCTGTGATAGTATCCATGTTCGTGGATAAACCGAATGGCATGTTCAAGTTCCGGAGGACCGGTATCTTTACTCAGGTAACCATGCGCACCGAGGGTAATCATTTTCAGAATAGCGAACTCGGTATCATGTGCACTAATGACTAAAACCTTCAGCCAGGGGCAGCTTTTTACCAGTTTCTGCATGGTTTCATAGCCATTCATTACCCTCATCTCCACGTCCAGCAGGCAGAGGTCCGGTTTGATTTTTTTCGTCCGAAGTGCCTGTATCAATTGTTTGCCATTCTCAAATTCTCCTTCCACCTCAATACCGGGGTAGGCCATGATAATGCTGGACAGCCCCTTTCTGAACATAGTGTGATCATCGACTATTACAACTTTAATATTCCCGGAGTTCATTTGCCTGTTTGGGTAAAACGATATTAATGGTCGTGCCGGAACCCGGAGTGCTAGACATCTCGTAGGTGCCGCCCATGATTTCTATACGTTCCTTCATGTTGAGGAGCCCGATCCCTGTCTCATGTTCCGGATCTGCTGTATCAAAACCTTTTCCGTTATCCCAGATGGTAACCATGATATGATTTTCCTGCCAGTCGATTTCTATATTAAATTCTGAAGCTTGCGCATGCCGGTAGATATTCCGGATGGATTCCTGAATTACTCTTACGAGACTTACTTCATCGTCAGGGTCCATGGGGAATTCCTCGCCTATGACCCAGAGATTTCCCGCAATCTCGAAATACTTTCTGGTGTAGGCGATATCATCTTCAATAGCCTTAATCAGTCCTATTTTCTTGACATGCTGATCATTGAGTGAATGGCTCAGGGAACGCATGTCATGAATAGCGATATTCAGGTTGTCGATGATCTCATCAAAATTTTCCTTTCTCTCGGGATAGCGGGCACTTTCCATGCGGATCTTCAATTGTGCGAGTAAAAGATACTGCGCAATGTTCTCATGAAGTTCGCGGGAAATTTTTCTGAGCGATTGTTCCTGAACGCGCCTTCTGTTTTCAATCAATTGGTTTTT
>JAEYQO010000029.1 GCA_023409975.1 Bacteroidota bacterium
GTGCAAGTTTTTAATTGTAATTAATCGGGCGACACTAGATCGCATATCTCAATTAAATTTCGGCTCTTTTCAGATGACCGCATATACTTGCACTATGTCTTTCTTACATAATTACTAACGACTAACCTGACCACGACTAGAAAGTTTACCGGACAATAGTGAACGGCCCATCAGGTTGTGAGTTGTGGGTTATGGGTGCTTTGGCCTCCTGTGCCCTCTAACTTCACAAACCGCGGACCTGTCGGTTATTACTCTAACGACTAACGACTAACCCTACAACTTTTACACTGGCCCAAGTTTCATATCTTGTGAAAGCATTCAAGGAAGCAATTTACCAAATGAAAGCATTATCTACCATCACAGATCCAGTATTCATCAAACCTGAACATTACTCGAAAACCGACCGTTTCTTCCTGAAGTATATCAAAGATGAACGTGATCTCCCCTTTGTAAGGTTATCTCTGAAGATCACCCTTACCATGGTGCCCCTCGGAATCCTCCTGTTCCTGCCATTCCTGCAGGGCTGGGCCTGGTGGATCATCGCCATCGCCTATGCCTGGATGAATAATATCACTTTCAAGGGGCCCTTCGGACTGATGCTGCATTGTACCAGCCACCGGGTCCTGTTCAAAAGGGAATACAATTGGATGAACCACTATATCCCCTGGGTGCTGGCCCCTTTCTTCGGACACTCACCCGAAACATATTATACCCACCATATCGGGATGCACCACGCAGAGAATAATCTCGAGGACGACGAAAGTAGCACCATGCCCTACCAAAGGGATTCCTTCAGAGACTTCCTGGTCTATTTCGGTGTGTTCCTGTTCACCGGAGTCTACCACCTCGCAGCATATTTCTTCAGAAAGAAGCGTAAAAAACTTCTCTACAGGTCTGTAAGAGGTGAGTTGCTCTTCATCCTGTTCTGTATCGCGCTGAGTCTGTTCAATTTCATGGCCACGCTCTGGGTTTTCATCATCCCGTTTTTCATCTATCGTCTCGTAGCTATGATGGGAAACTGGGCTCAGCATGCCTTCATCGATGCCGCAGATCCGGGGAATGATTATAAGAATAGCATCACCTGCATCAATACAAAATACAACCACAAGTGCTGGAACGACGGCTATCATATCAGCCATCATGAAAAACAAACCATGCACTGGACCGAACATCCCACCTACTTCCTGAAAACGCTCGACAAGTATAAGGCGAACAAAGCCATTGTTTTTGACAGCATCCACTTCCTGCACGTCTACTTCTGGCTCATGCGGGGTCGATACGATCTGCTGGCCCGCCACTATGTCGATCTGGATGGTCGCTTCAGTACAGACGAAGAAGTGATCGGATTTCTCAAATCCCGGACCAGAAAGATCCCTTTCGAATCGGTACGACTGGCCACAGGCAATATTTGATCAGCCTCAGAACTTGAACCCGATACAGACTCCGGTCCGCAAACCGGCAAAAGGCGTACGAACATTCGCACGGATGCCATCGTCGTTAATATGGGTGTTCACTTCATTCCCGAAAATCTCTATGCTCAGATCCTCCTCAATTTCCTGCCTCCTTTCCGGTGTCAGATTGGTCATATCGGTGGTAGCAGTCGCATTGATCTTCATGGTACCATAGGCCGGACCGATAATCCACAGGTCGAGTACAAATTGTTCGGAAAGATGCCATTGTGCTCCCACAAGGGCGCCCGCTGAAAAGGTGCTGATCCTGCCCTCAATAGGCGCCTCCTGCATTTCCCCCTCACTATTCTCAAAATCATAGGTCCAGTCAATATTAAAGCCGCCAAACCTCAGATAAGGCGCGATGTAAAATCCGCTGAGTGGCTGCTTCCCAAAATAATACCGGAACTCAGGGGTCAGCGCCCAGTTACTCATCCTTCCCTGGTCAAGAAACTCACTGAATGCCGACCGGCCATCTCCGGTGGCATCATCAGACTGTCCGATGTTCTCAAAAAGCCCGGAAAGGGGAATAGGGCCCTTTGGCATAAATCGAAATCCCAATGCCACAGACATGTTCTCCTTAATTCCGTATTCATACTGAAATGAGAAATTACGGGCCACTACCGCCGGCACATTCAGCTTGATAATGTGCTGATTGAAGTCGGTACCTGTATTCGTAGACTGTCCAAGGGCACTTCCGATAGAAAGTAGCGCGGCTGAGAAAACCAGGAGCTTTTTCATGTAGTACTTATTTCTTTCAATAGTGCGCAGAAAAGGTATGCCACTAAGGCCGTTTCTACCCGCTGAGGACCCGGACAATATCCCGATAAATTCTAAAGCTTTAACTTCGCAGGCACTTCGGCCGCCATCTGGCGGTCTGTATCGACCATATGGGATTATTCGATAAGTTATTCAAAAGGAACAAGGAACAGCAGGAACAGAAGGAAGCGCTCGACCAGGGTCTTCAGAAAACCAAGGACAGCTTCTTCTCCAAGATTTCCAAAGCCATCGCAGGAAAAGACAAGGTGGATGAGGAAGTGCTGGATGAACTGGAAGAGGCACTGGTGAGCGCCGACGTGGGTATTGACACTACCGTTGCCATCATAAAAAGAGTAGAGGAAAGGGTAGCCAGAGATAAATACGTAGGCACGGCCCAGCTTAATACGATTCTTCAGGAGGAGATCATGAGCATGCTCACGGATGCTCCCGGTAATGAATTTGCCAGTTTCGATGTTCCGGCCGGCAAAAAGCCTTATGTCATTCTCGTCGTTGGCGTCAACGGAGTAGGGAAAACGACTACGATTGGTAAACTGGCTCATAATTTCAAAACTGCAGGTAAGTCGGTATTGCTTGGTGCTGCAGACACCTTCCGCGCTGCCGCCGTGGATCAGTTAACGATCTGGAGCGAAAGAGTGGGTGTGCCTATCGTAAAGAAGGAAATGGGAAGTGATCCCAGTTCGGTGGCCTTCGACACAGTCGCCAGTGCAATGGCTCGTGATGCAGATGTCGTACTTATCGATACAGCAGGTAGGCTCCACAATAAGCACTATCTGATGGAAGAGCTCTCCAAGATCAGGAGGGTGATCGGAAAGAAAATGCCGGATGCCCCACATGAAGTAATGCTCGTTCTGGACGGAAGCACCGGTCAGAACGCCATAGAACAGGCGAAGCAGTTTACGGCAGCCACTGACGTGACTTCCCTGGCCATCACGAAACTGGATGGCACAGCCAAGGGTGGGGTGGTGCTCGCAATAGCACACCAGTTCAAGATCCCCGTAAAGTACATCGGTGTGGGTGAACGCATGCAGGACCTGCAGGTTTTCAATAAGTACGAATTCGTCGACAGCCTCTTCAACCTCAAAAAAGAAGACTAGCCTAAACCCAGCATTTTTTTCAGGTCACTGATGCCTTCTGTCGCCGGAAGCGCTATGGGCTTTACGTTAGCATAATAGCTCACGGGAGGGATCACCTTGTCAATAACGTATTTCGGCACTTCCGGACGTACATAGTCGACGAGTCCCGCAGCAGGATACACCGCCAGTGAGGTGCCGATCAGTACAAATATATCCGCAGAAGCCATCACGGGAATGGCTTGCTCGATCATCGGCACCGGCTCCTCAAACCAGACGATATGTGGCCTCAGTTGAGCCCCATCCGCCGCCTTGTCTCCCAATCGGATGTCGCCCTCAATAGGATAGATAAGTTGCTCGTTTCGCTCACTGCGCATCTTCAGTATCTCACCGTGCAGGTGCAGCACTCTGGTGGATCCCGCCCTCTCATGCAGATCATCAATATTCTGGGTCACAATATGCACCTCAAAATGGGCTTCCAACTCCGCCAGCCCGGTATGTGCAGCATTGGGGTCCGCCTCCCTCACGTTCCGTCTGCGCATATTATAAAACTCCAGTACCAGCTCCGGGTCTCGCTTCCAGGCCCTTGGTGTCGCCACATCCTCTATCCGGAAATTCTCCCAGAGTCCATCGCTGTCCCTGAAGGTTTTCAAACCGCTCTCAGCGCTGATGCCAGCGCCTGTAAGTACAACCAGTTTCTTTGCTGATGCCATTCCCGTAATGATTTAATTGTCTCGGTAAGTTAATAACTTGTTCGCCGTATAATTCCCAGAACGCCTTCGCCCGGTATGCTATAAACGCGCCGGTCAGTAGTTGCTCCGGTTCCCGGAACCCCGGTCTCAAGTATCTGCTCCGCGACGGCTAGCACCTCTGAAGCCCTGATTTGCTTCATGCACTGGTTATTACCACCACAGGGCGGCACCCTGAATTCATGCACACAAGGACTGCAATAAACGTTCTTATAAATGATAACGGCATTGGGATGATCGCCATATTGCGCCGGCGAGCACGGACCGAACAGTGCCACGGTTGGCTTCTGCAAGGCAAATGCCAGGTGCATGGGTCCGGTATCATTGGTGATCACCAGTGCCGCTTTATCAATAAGCCGTATCAGCCCGGAAATACTGGTTCGGCCAGCCATGTTCCGGACCCGCTCCTGGTCGAATCGCTCCGCAATTGTCTGAACATAGGCTCGCTCGCCAGGGCTCCCGATCAGAAGTATATCAAGCTCCGGATGTTGCTTGTAGAGCGCATCGATGAGTACTACAAATAGTTCCCGGGGCCAGCGCCGCTCTATCCTCAGATCAGAGGCATTCGGATTGATCAGGATGTATCTTCGATCTTGCAACTCCCTGTCCTCTGCAGGCTGGTTCAGTACGGTCTCAAATCTGAAAAGCTCCGTTACGATCTCTCTGCAGCCAAGCAGGCGCGCCCACTGCAAATAGGTCTGTGAAATGGGCACAGCAGCGTTATAATACATCATATGGGTGTAAATACCCATGCGGTAATGGCTCTCTTTGAGGTAGTACCCAAATCGGTTCTGTGCATTGGATAAGGCAGCAATCACACTACTGAAATTGGAATAGACCTCCAGGTCGATATATACTCCTGCCCTGAGTCTGAACACTTTCCAGATAAAGGGGATGATGTTCTTTAAAAGGTCCCGGAATGTTTTATCCTGAAGTGTCACCACCTCATCGATCAGGTCAATATGACTGAGTAACGTCTGGTTCGAACTGGATGTGATAAAGATGATCCGGGCCTCCGGATAGGCTTTCTTCAAAGTCTGCAGCAGAGGCGTGGACTGTAGGATACTCCCGAGGCCTTTAAACTTACAGATCGCTATCGTCTGGAAATCCCTGCTCAGGTCGTGGTTCTTAGGCGCTATTTTCCCCGCCAGCATCACCAGCAGGTTCAGCACCCAGGCAAACCATTTCACTATGGTATTGTCCAGCAAGATCTGTTTGTTCGTATTCATCTTACAGGTCTCTGTATAGTTTCACTTCCATCACCTTCGATTCAGGGTGCGGCGAGTCGAATGTCATAGAGTCAATGGGCAAAGCACTCCAGTTGTACTGCGTGCTCACCGGAATCAGATAAGTTGCATTCTTTTCTTCTGAAATCCAAAAGTTAAATCCTCCAGCCCGCTCCCCCTGTACGTAGTAGCTAAAATCCAGTGTCTGTGGGGTCCCGCTGTCATTTTGCAATCGTACCAGCAGGTAATCAGATGTTTTACACTCCAGTCCTTCCGGAACAGCCCCCGGTATCAGTAGCTCAGCCTGCTGCTCACCGCCCTCACCCAGCTTCGCCTTCGCCCAGAAATACGGCAGTTTCCTCAGCTCAAATCGCTGCGGTGCGTAAACGGTAGCCTCCGGAAGCGGACTTGTATTGTTGTATCGTAACCGCCGGCCCTTTTCCAGCCAGAGGTATTTCTCCGAAACCACTCCAAGCGGCTCATAGTTTTCGAAGATGTAGGCAGCCAGCCGGTAGTAACGTAGTGTGTTCTCAACGCCATCTGTCCTGTCAAAGAACTCATGGGCCGGCCATGAAGAAAACACGGTAACCGGCAGGTTCATGGATTCCAGCAGGGGTATGTTCCGCTCCTGGATAGAGGCGGTGACCATGTTCTGTGTATACTGACAGAAGTATCCCGGTATCTCCCGCTGCAGGTAGTAGTACAGCATCGGGGTGTTGGATAGGTCAATGAAGCTGGCCTCCCGCGAAAAGTTCTGGCTCATGAAGGAATCCAGTCCGGAAAATGCTGTCTTAATATCAGTGTATCCATGCACCCGTTCAACGAGGTCTCCGCTGTCCGTAATCTGGAGCTGTAGGGAGGATGCCAATGCATCACTTGCAAAAAGGGTCATGCGCTCCCGGGGCTGGGGTGTCTTGAACGAGAAAACGATCAGGAAACTGGCTGCCAGGAAGATCGAAGTACGGTACCTCCGGATTCCGGCAACCACCACGATCTGAAACGGGATCAGAAAGTAGACAAAGCTTGAAATGAAATTGTCAAAGCCCTCCGCAGCGGTCGCATGACGGACAAGCCCCCGCTGGAAATTCAGCAGATATACGATGGTAAGGAATACAACAACCAGCATATCAGCGAAACCTGCTCTTGCTTTCAGGTAGCGGAAGCAGACCACCAGGCTGAGCAGGATAACGAGGGTAGGGAGTATGAAATTTGGCAGGTGTATGGTCATAACACCACCATGGAGGATCTCCGGAAATCCATGCGCCTGAGAGCCGCCAATATAACCCAGCGCATCCCGCAGATTGGATGCAAACCTGGGATGGGCAATGAGAAAATAGACAATGATTCCAGCCAGGGGAATGCCAATAAGGAGTAAACCTCTTAAAGCATGCTTCAGCAACAATGCCCCGGACCGGGTATGCCAGACCCACAGCAGGAGACAAAACAGGGCAGCAGGCAGACTCATAACGGCCGTGTCTATCCGCCAGAGCATGGTAAATGAACATGCCAGTAGGAACAGCAGAAAGGAAATCAGGTGCTGCTTTTTAAAGTAATACCACAGCGCCACAAAGCTCAGCAACCCCATAGAAAATGATACGGGTAACTGGATCAGTATCACCGGGATCACGGCAGTATAGAATAAAGCAAACCAGGGCCTTCGGAATACCAGGCTCAGGAAGGTATAGGCAAGTATCAGCGTAAATAGAACGAAGTAAAAGCTGTAGACCAGAAAGTCAAGGTTCGGTCGATAACCATGTACCAGCGCATAAAGCCAGGTATGTATCTGATCGGAAAGCAGGTGGGAGGTAAAAAAGTCTGCAAACGGGATTTTTCCGAAGTGAAACAGGTTCATGGCTGCATTGGCGCGGTTGGCGGTCTCAAAATGTTCCGGCTCCCAGTGTAGCTGCGTCTGGTAGCTGGCCAAAGTAGCCAGTCCCGCCACAGTCCAGAATCCCAGCCAGAATGTGCTGTTCCGGGTTGGAGCCGGCTTTCTGCCCGCTCCCACCCAGCGCAGGACCGACCAGCCAGTCAGCACTCCGGAAAAGATCAGGTACAGCGACAGGTGATCTATGCTTGTACCACGGCCGGTCAGCACCAGCCAGACCTCATTGCTTACAATGGCAGATAATGGCAGTGCCCCCAGGGGCACGGCTGCAGACAACATTCTGTCAGCATCCCGCCTGCTCAGATAACTGAAAAAGCACAGCAACAACGCAAACAGCAATATGGTGATCCAGATGAGCTGATCTTCCCCGGCGCTCATACCATCGAGCTGAAGGATATGGATCGTAACAACACCCAGAATGATGGAGATGACCGCGGCAGTGTTCGTCTTATCAGAAGTCAAACGCCATCTGTCCGCCCCCGGACGGATCAACATCGGGTGTAAAAAGATAAGTATGGGAAACCCGGCGAAGATTTTTGCAAGGATGTGCCACTGCGGCGCAAGTAGCCCGGTGGAGAAATGAACGATCAGGGCGCAGAGGGAAAAGTTCGCGATCAGAAGTCGGTTGAGCCTGTCAACTTTCCTGATGCGGTACAGATAATCCGTCAGCCAGGTGAATAAGATAAAGGATAAGAAAAGACTGAGGCCTGTGATATAGAATTTCCTGATCCGCGCACCGATGTCTACACCGTCATAGCTGGCAATCCCGATCATCCCATCCTCAACCATATGCAGGTCGGTAAACTGGTTCTTATAAACCGTTATCGCCGTGATGACAGATAATAATGCAGGAAGGTATAAATCATCCAGGCGCAGTTGACTGACAAACCTCCTGATGCTGTGAAATCTCATAAGGATAACGATCCGGTTTTAGACCGGATCAGGCACATTCCTGCAAGAATAATCATTTGACGGCTACGATGCAAAGTCAGGGCCTCTCAGGCCGCTAAACGGTTTTCTCCTGAAGATGGTGAAGCATGGTGGCCGTCATCCTGTCGAGGTCAAATTCATGCTTCCAGCCCCAGTGTTCGCGCGCAGCCTGGTCGTCTATGCGCTGTGGCCAGCTCTCGGCGATCTTCTGACGGAAATCAGGTGCATAATCGATCTTAAACCCGGGTATATGCTCCCTGATAGAGGCTGCAATTTCCGCCGGGGAAAAACTCATGGCGCTGATGTTATAGGCCATTCGTGTTTTGATGTTCCCGGCCGGTGCCTCCATCAGTTCTATGGTTCCCCGGATGGCATCGTCCATATACATCATGGGGAGGTAGGTATCTTCCTTCAGAAAGCAGGTATAGCTTCCCTTGCGGAGCGCCTCGTGGTAGATCTCTACAGCATAATCTGTGGTGCCGCCGCCCGGTTCGGATTTCCAGCTTATCAGTCCCGGGTAGCGCAGGCTTCTTACGTCCAGCCCCCAGCGCTCATAATAATACTGACACCACAGCTCTCCCGCATACTTGCTGATCCCATACACAGTCCCGGGTTCAACAATGGTTTGCTGTGGCGTGTCCTGCTTCGGCGTAGTGGAGCCAAAGACCGCAATAGAGCTGGGCCAGTAAACCTTGGCCAGCTTTTCCTGCACAGCGATATCCAGTATCTGCAGCAGGCTTTGCATATTAATATCCCAGGCACGCATGGGGTTCTGTTCCCCGGTTGCTGATAGTAGCGCTGCCAGTAAATAGATCTGGGTGATCTTTTCCTTTTTTACAGTGTCAAGGATGGCCCCTGCGTCCATCGCATTCAGCGTCAGGTAAGGTCCTGTGCCACGAAGAAGGGGATGCTCTTCCTTGATATCGGAAGCAATAACCTGTTCTTCACCGTATGTATTTCTCAGTGCCAGCGTAAGTTCAACACCTATCTGTCCACAGGCACCAATGATGAGTATCTTATCCATTATAGAATGAGGAGGTCGAGTTAGAAGTTCCAAATATCTGTAAATATCCCGTACCCTTCCAAATAGCGAGGGCGCCTTTCTAGCCGGAATGTTTCCGGATCAGTTCAAGGAAGTCATCGAAGAGATACCTCGAATCATGCGGACCCGGAGTGCTCTCGGGGTGGTACTGTACGGAAAACGCCGGCTTGTCTTTCACTCTGATCCCTTCTATAGAGCCATCATTCAGGTTCACATGGGTCACCTCAATATGACTGGCGTTCCGCGCAGATGTCACATCCACACCAAAACCATGGTTCTGGGTCGTGATCTCGGATCTTCCGGTGATCAGGTTCTTCACCGGGTGGTTTAGGCCGCGGTGACCGTGGTGCATTTTAAAGGTGGGGATATCATTGGCTCTGGCAAGGAGCTGGTGGCCAAGGCAAATACCGAATAGCGGCTTATTGGCGTTCAGTATGTCTTTCAGGGTGCCCACAGCATAATCCATGGAGGCCGGGTCGCCGGGACCGTTGGATATGAAAACACCATGTGGCTCAAAAGCCATCAGGGTCTCAAATCCCGTCCGTGCAGGAAACACTTTAAGATAGGCGTTCTTACCGGAGAGGAACCGCAGCATGCTCTGCTTCACACCAAAATCAAGCACGGCAATTCTGAAGGCAGCGTTCGGGTCGCCCACGGTATAAGGTTCTTTGGTAGATACCTCTGCCGACAGGTCGAGGCCCTGCATCTGGGGCACTTTCTCCAGCTCTGCCCGTAGCGTGTCGGGGTCCATAATATCAGTGCTCACAATGGCGTTCATCGCGCCCTTGCTGCGGATATGCTGTACAAGCGCCCGCGTATCCACATCGTAAATGGCAGGTATATTATTGGCAACAAGATATTCTTCGAGGCTGGCATCTGCCTGCATCCTGCTGTATCTGTCCGAGATATTCTTACAGACCAGTGCTTTGATCTTGACGGATGCAGACTCTACATCATCCTTTTTAGTGCCGTAGTTGCCAACATAGGCCGTGTTCATGATCAGCACCTGCCCGGCATAGGAAGGGTCGGTAAAAACCTCCTGATATCCTGTCATTCCCGTGTTAAAACACAATTCGCCGCCGCTGGTGCCGCGGGCGCCAAATGATTTTCCTTTAAAGAAAGTACCGTCTTCGAGAAGCAGCCAGGCTGGCTGGTGTGGTGCAGGTTGCTGTGTAGGCATTCTAAAAACAAATTGCGCAAAGGTACGGGAAAACGATAAAGTGCTGCGAATAAATGCCCGTTTAAAGCAATAGGCTATTTTTACAATGTGGTCGTCCACTGAGTACTCATCAGACACTTATGAAACTATTTCCTTTACTAAGCATCCTGTCTCCCTTTTTGGTTTTCGCCTGCGTTTCTGCACAGCCCTTGCCCGGGGAAGTCAATATTATCTGTGCCTCCAGGGCTCCGGTCTTTTACATCTACCAGATTAACGGTCTTTATCTGGCGCCTCCGGAATACAGCCAGTCAATTAGGTTTCCGTCGCGGCATATCACCAGGGGCAGACATTACTTTAAAAGAAATCACGCTGGTTTTCGCATGCATCACATTCAGGGGAAGGTTCCGGAGGGTACCCAGGTGAAAACATTTCAGGGTGATTGTATTCCCATCGATACGATGATATTTAAAGACATTCGCCTGAAATACCCCTTGGAGATCGATGGTAAGTTGCTGGAAGATACGCCAGGCAGCACGACTGAGAATCACCCGCTGATTTTCACCCGTTTTGAATTTGTGAACAGTTGCCCGATGAATCCTCAGGCACATTATGAAATCGAGTCTCGAAAATGAATTAGGACCGCGGCAATGCTGCAGCAGGAGTCAATTCGTCCTTACTCAATGAAAGGTCTCTCGCGAAGAATTCAACCAGTAACATATCTACTTCTTTTTCGTTTGCTGTACCCGAAACACGCCGGCAGCCTGCATAGTCTCTTCTCATAACTACCGGAATTAGTTCCCGAACAGTCTGAAAACGATATCGGAATGGATTTATGATCCGGATCACTGCTGTCCGGTAAAAATTAGAAGTTGATGTTTTGCAAGTCTGAGAGCATTGATTTTATTGATTTGTGCTAGAATTTGTAAAAGGGAACCCCCTACCCATCAAAAAGGGAGATTGTTTTCTGGTGTTTAGTGCTGTGCTTGACCCGCCGCTGGCGTTCGGTTTTCTCAATCAGGTCTGAGAGTTTGTTGTAGCTGAACAGGTGCTGACGCGCGAAGCTTACAAGGATGCTAAAGGAGAGTTTTCTTTTGAGATTGCGGGCTATAATGGTGAAGAGTAGATTAGCAATAAGCGTACACCATAACTGTATTTTGATTGCATTTTCATTGTCCCCTAAAAAGTATTTGAGCGGGAAGTTTTGCTTGAGTTGTTTAAACAATAGCTCTATTTGCCATCGCTGCTTATATAGTAAGCCGATCTGCTCTGTGGTCATATCCATAATGTTGGTCAGGAAGGCAATGACGCAGTCTTTTTGCGCGTCATAACAGACGACCCGACGAAGAGTAAGCAACTGTTCTGTCCTGCTCTCATCCTTGTATTTAATAGTGATCTGCTGGTCTTGAATATAGTTTTCAGGACAATCATCAGGTATCTCTATGTCAGTAAGGTGCTCGTAAACAGCATTGTCTTTGAGGCGGGTTACAAAAAAGGTTCTCGCAGACGTCCATTTTGCATATTGTTTATAATCTACATAGGCGCGGTCAAACACAGCTATCTGGTGCGGCTGTAAATCCAGTTTGGACAAAAATGTATGATCGTGGGTGGCAGCATCAGTGAAATGGACTAACTGAGGCACTTGTTCGTAGGCATTGAGCATGGTGTGTACTTTAATCCCACCTTTGCTTTTCCCATCGGCAGGCTTGCGACCAACGCACTTCATGATGGCTTTAAAGAGGCTTATTGTCGTGCTGTCTACAAAGTATAAGCGTTTAAGCAATTCATTGTTACACTGGCTGTCCGATAAAACGCTCTTATAATGGCTATAGAGCTTTCCGTGCACAGCGCCAAAGAAGGCTTCGTCCCGTCTGCTATTAGCATCACTAAAGGTGCTACGGGGTGGAGTGTAGGTTAATCCAAGATGGTTCAGTTTGTCTCCATAGGCGGCTATGCCTTGTGTTACTTCGCGTAGTGAAGTGCAGTTATTCATAATGCTATAAAGCATGCACACAAAATGCTCCCAGGCACCGCATTTCTTACAGTAACGATCAGCATCCAAAGTCTTAACCAAATGGTTGAAGGATGACCTTATTAATCAAACCAACAATCTGAGAAAACACCGGCTGTCCGGAGAATGAGTTATTTTGCAGCATACTTTTAAGGGTCGAAACTCAAAAGTAGAAAAAGGGGAAGCTTCGGCGACCCCTTTAATTTTTACCGGACAGTAGTGATTATTATTTATAACCACAATGTGTAAGGGAGGGGTATTTTCAAAAAAAGTGGCTGCAAGTAAATTTTTGGATTTAATGCAAAATAAATTTTAGCTTTATTGCTAATGTAATTAGTTCACTTTTAAATCTATTCTTTATGAAGAAGGTTTTGATTGCGTCAATTCTGTTAACTCCGTTATTGTTTGGCTGCCATAAAGAGCCAGGGATAAATGTTCAAAAATCATCAACGGCAACTCACGCTAAGACTATCAATTGTTCGCCGGGTAATACAAATAACGAGTATGATGAAGGAGGGGCAATACACAATGAATGTCTCCTCGCTGTTTCTGGTTATCTTGGTTTGGAGACACTTCCCGGTAGTAGCTTAGCAGCCGGCATTGAAAACTATATGTATACAACTTATAGTTTTTCAATAGATCTCGATCCGGGAGTGATACAGTCTGACGTAGAAGATTATATAGCGAACGGAATGTCGGCTTTTATAGACCCTGAATCAGTTGAAGGAGAGGCGATTAATAGCTTAATTAACATGTTCACCCCTACTTATATGTCCAGTAACTCATACTGCGATGCAAGACTTGACATCCTAGCGTTTGAAAGTAACATAACTGGGAATGAAGACCTAACTACGTCTGAAAAGACCGCTATACTGCTTTTTTCGTCGACTCTACGCCATTCATTATATTTTTGGGAGGAACGTTCGGAGGGTAATAACGAGGTTATGGATGCTCGCCTTACTGGTACTGCTCTTGCAGACGCTATAGGAACAGTTGTGGGGCTTTTTTACTCGGACGCAAACACTTTATGGGGGCAACTTAAAGAGGCCGCTGTTATTGGTGCCATGTGGAGCGCGATCTATGATTATGTTATGAATGCCTAAATCTAAAAAGAGGTTGTATATCTCTGCAACCTCTTTTTTATTATTGTTAGTTACTATTCTTGTAGTATGGTTATTAAATTACCAAGTGCATTAACTTGTATTTTATTATTTGTTTTTATTACTAACCTATCGGCTCAACCGTTGCGCCAAAATTATAACGTAAGAATCCCGTTTACAGTTTTGGATCATATTATGATTGAAATTTCGGTGAACGCGAACCATAGTACCCATAAGTTCGTTTTAGATAACAATGCGTCATTTATTATTGATTCCGGTCACGTTATTGCGAGAGAAATTAATCTCGATAAAAAACTTCCATTTAAAGCGCCGGCGTTTACCCCAGGTATTACCGGAAAACAGCAGATCATAAAAGCAGTCGATATCTTTAAAACTGCGGACCTCTCTTTCAAGACAGATTTTATCGTCATTATGGACTTTTTTCCACCAGAACTTAAGGGGAATGGTGTCGCTGGGATAATTGGTTGGCCAATATTTAATAACATTATAAAAATTGATTTCTCTGAAAATTCAATCTCCTGGGCCAGTGAAAGAGACTCAATAAAAAATTTAGATTTAAGTAATAAAATCGGCGCAAAATTCAAGAAAAGGTTAATGCGAAAAGAGGTGCAGATTCCTGTTACAATTAACAACGAGACCTTTGTATGCCACTTGGATTTTGGTTATAACGGCTCAGTTCTATTACCTCATAAAGACTTTCGAAAAGCTTTAAAGGATTATCCCGCAACTTTAGAGACAAAAGAATTTGTTACTCTAGGTGGCGTAGAGAAAGCTGATCTGTATTCAGTTGACTCTACTGAAATGCATATTGGTGGCGTGAAAATGCATGCAAAAGTAGACTATATATCATCTTATAAAAATAATTATGGATTGATTGGATTGTCACTATTAAAAAAGCTCAAGTACGTTCTCATTGATTATAAGGATAATGAACTCTACTTTGTTCAATAGGTAGGTCTGTTATGGCCGATTGATAACCTTGCTAGTCCGGCACTTCAATTTCTGTGGGAACACTGATGTGGCAATTTCACTCAAATGTGTGAAAAAAGTGATACGGCGACGACAGGGTTTAACGAGCTATAGAGTGCGATTAGAAGGTAGTTTTTTAAATAAGAATAATGAAACAATTATTTTTTATTTCTTTATTCGCAGGATTGTTATCGCAGAGTTGTTCCAAAAAGGATGATTCCGTTGAGATGCGTCAATCAAGTAGTTCTGCCTCAACAGTTGTTATATCCACTGAAACGGTAGTGAAAAAAGGTGTGAATGTTGAAGTCGACGGTCGGCTATTTAGGTGTATAGGTGGCGGACCAATTTGCGAGATCATCGTCACAACAACAGTCACCAGTGCTTTCACCGCTAATCCCGGAGACAATGGAGATGAAGGCGACTATTACGCAGTATTGGGGTTAACTGAATCCGACGAGCTAGTGATGAGCTTTTACAAACCTAGCTTGTCTCAAGAGGAGCTTGCTTATTTTAATAACGGTACTTTTTTGCTTGAAAACCCGTTTATATTAGGTACTGATTTATGCGAAGAGTTAGGAGTGTCTGAATATTATCGGGTAGATGCCGGTTCATACGAATATTCTGATGAGGGGAATTTTTATACTGTAAATTTCAACTAATTGAGTAGCGCCAGATTCGCCTTTTGAATTATGAAACTAATTTTTCTTTACTGCACGGCCTTTTTCGTTTTGCCTTTTAACGCGTTTGCACAAGAGCAGCCCAAAGATTTCGTTAAAATTCAGTCGCCGAAAATTGAGTCGAAAAGTACCATATTCAAATATCTACAGGAGGCCGGCCTGGATACCTTTGATAACTATTTTGTAAAAAATGGCCTATTTCTTGAT